>JBKPCS010000201.1:0-24140 GCA_046727495.1 bacterium
AGTCAAGATCGCCAGGGAAGACGGGAAATTGTATCGGACCCGCGGAGACGGCCCGCGTATCGAACTGATTTGCGAGAGTGGTGACCTCTTTTTCAGAAAAGGAGTTGAAGGTAGAATCCTGTTCCGGCGTGACAACGATGATAAAGTCGATGCCTTGATCGACCGGCGTAATAACGAAGATCTCGTCTGGCGGAAGGTTGAATAGGGGAACGCCGGGAGCGCCGAGAACGCCGTAAAGGGATAAGCCTCTCGATTGGCGCTAAATCCTCCGTCCCCTAAGACTTTTTCGTCGAGTGCGTCTTCGTTCTCGGCGTTCGCGGAAATCAAGGCGTTCTCGGCGTCTCCAAAACTGTTACGCCCGGAATTTGAGCGATCTGTGTCTGTTCTGGTTGAAGAATCGCGCAAGATTTGTAGGCAATGGTCGATCTTCATTCGCTTTTGGGGTTCGCCTTGGTGTCACTAGGGATGGTGCTGACGCCGGGCCCGAACATGCTCTACCTGATCTCTCGATCAATCTGCCAAGGGCGCGTTGCTGGGATTTTTTCTCTCGCTGGAGTGGTGCTCGGATTCTTGTTCTATATGCTGGCAGCTTCGCTTGGGCTGACTGTTTTGCTGTTGGCGATTCCATTCGCCTATGATGTTTTAAAATTCGCTGGGGCCACATATCTGCTGTGGCTCGCGTGGAACGCGATCAAGCCCGGATCGCGATCTGTCTTTTCCGTTCAAGACTTGCCGCATCATTCACCGAGACGGCTTTTCCTGATGGGCCTTTTTACCAATTTGCTTAACCCGAAGATCGCGGCACTCTACTTATCCCTGCTTCCGCAATTTGTGCATCCAAGCGCTGGTCCGGTAGTTCTTCAGTGTGTATTTCTTGGCTCGGTGCAGGTTGCGATCAGCTTCGCTGTCAACTTGCTCATTGTTTTATCTGCCAGCGCTGTCGCAGCCTTTTTTCGAACAAAGCCGCTGTGGCTGCGCATCCAGAAATGGTTTATGGCCACCGTTCTCGGCTTTTTAGCGTTTCGCCTGGCGACTGATCACGCGAGGAAGTAAAGAGTACGTTCCGGTATCGGTCGCACCCTGACGTTCGCCGAATCAGACAGGGATCAAACCGCGGGAGCGGCGGTGTGCATTGGAGCAGTCGCGAGATCGGGCGCCATATGCCAGGCATGAGAAATATCCCGCATGATCAGCGCGTGATCGAACTGGATGCTGGTTTTTGGAAAGCGGTTCTGGTCGTCAAAAAAGCTTGAGAAAACGTGATCGACCTGAAATGGCCGAACTTGCCATTCCCTTGGTTGAAGAATAATGCCATCCAATCTTTGGGAATCATGCATGAGCGAGTAGGCGAGGCTACCGGTTCGAAAGAAAAGAGAGGCCTCCTCCAAGTTCTTGAACCAAGAAGAAGCGGGCAGACTGTACGATTCGCTCCCTGATAAACGCACCTCTGCCGATCCGTCTAATGCGCGGTAAGCGAAATCGACGTGGCCACCTGATTCCTGAATTTCAAAGCGCGCACGGTGATGTTCTCCCGGAAACAGTCTTCCGCCTGCGAAAACGTTGACCCAGGAGCTTGTGTCGCGACGAGATATGAAGACCCCCTCCTGTAAAAGATTCTTCACATCGTACCATTCAACCGCGACCCGATGTGCTGCGTTTTCGCTGCTGATTCCAATCGGACAAGGCAACCAACGCGGCCGGATCGATTCCAAACGAATTAAGCAGATGCCGACGATTGCATGACCACGATGGAGCTTTGGCTGAAACGGAGCGGGCAGAATTTGTTGAACCACTTTTGGGTCAGCCCGAAAATTAATCAAGAATCGGCGCTTGATTATACCCTGGAGAGTCGGGATCCGCACAGATATACAGTATCGAGCGTTCACCCGAGATCCAGTGCTTTGGAGTGTGGGACAAAGTCGAGAATACGGTATTTTTCGGCGGCGCAATGTGGCTTAGTTTTTTGCGTGACGTGCGCGGTTCGGGCTAAGATGGCTTCATGTTTACTGGAATCGTCGAAGCAATGGGCGAGGTCGTCAGCTTATTGGAGATCGCTAAAGACACCTATCGATTGGAGGTCCAAACGCCGCTGGCCTACGAGCTTAAGATCGGCGAGAGCGTTTCCAACAACGGTTGTTGTCTCACAGTTGTTTCGCAAAAGGAGAAGTTTGTCGGGTTCGATATGGTGGCGGAAACTGCGAGCCGGACCAATCTTTCTGCGTTGAACCCTGGTGATCTGGTCAACCAGGAGAGATCGATGACGATGTCTAGCCGCCTTGATGGACACCTGGTGCAGGGACACGTTGACTCGACCGCTAGAGTTCTTCAAGTCGAGGAGAAAGGTGAGGATCGCCGGATCGAAATCGAGCTACCGAAAGGGTTTCGCCAGTACGTAGTTTTCAAGGGCTCGATCGCAGTGAACGGCGTCAGCCTTACCGTTGCAGACCTCCACGATCAGAGTTTCGTCGTGGCGATAATTCCGCATACCTGGACGATCACCAACCTTCATCGCCTGCGGCCAGGAGATTCGGTGAACCTCGAGTTCGATCTGATTGCGAAGTATGTAGAGCGCATGATCGGCCGGTAGCGCAGCACCAAAACGCTTCAGTGAATCGAAACCTGAAAAACTGAAAACGGGAAACCGAAAACTATCAGCTGAAGGCTGTCACCGCCAAACGTCAAACGCCGACCGGTAAACCCAAAAGCTACTCCTCGACTCTGCCACGCGCCCTCTTTATCTGAGATCGGCGCTCCTTCATTTCCCGAATTTTTTTGCGAAGGGCAGGGGGCCGCGGAGCGTTTTGTCGACGTTTCAATTCCTTTGCCGCCTTCTTTTCCGCGGCGATCCTGTTTCGGCCTTCCTGGATCCGGTCCAGGAGCCGCCGGATTGCGAGTTGCCGATTGCGAAATTGAGAGCGTGTCTCTTGGACGGTGACGGACATGCCACTTGGTCGGTGGACCAGTGTTACGGCCGTCGAAACTTTGTTTACGTTTTGGCCACCGGGTCCGCCCGAACGCGCAAATACTTCGTCGAAGTCCTCAGGCCGGAGCCCTAGACTATCGAGCCGCTGAACGAGGGCTGGATCGGATAAAGTCATTCAATTGGTACCACAGCATGAACGAGCAAGCTTCGGTTGGCTACTTCTTAGCTTTCCATGCGAAGTTATGTTCGACATCCCACTTGCCATCTCTCAGACTTAGTTTTCTTTCGAGCGTGTCCTCTACCGACCACTTTTCACCCCCTGATCAATCACTATGCCACTTCCATCTGACGAAAAATTGATTGCTCTGAGCCAGGAGTTGCTTAAACAATTCGATGCGATCTTCGGATCGCATCCTGGGTTTCGACCGGCGCATGCCAAGGGCACATTTGTTAGTGGTACCTTTGTGCCTTCCTCCAAGGCAACTTCTCTAACTCGAGCGCCTCATATTCAGCGTGAGTCGACGCAGGTAACTGCACGTTTTTCCAATTCAACCGGGTTACCATTATTACCGGATAACGATCCGAACGCGAATCCGCGCGGTCTGGCAGTTCGATTTCATCTGGCTGACCATGTTCATACCGACATTGTTAGTCACTCAACCGATGGTTTCCCAACGCGGACGGGAGAAGAGTTTCTGGAATTTTTGCGTGCAATTGCTTCCAGTGATCCGTCAAACCTATCGGGATCTCCGCTCGAAGCGTTTCTGGGCACTCATCCAAAGGCGCTCGAATTTGTGCAGACGCCCAAGCCGGCTCCTTCCAGTTTCGCTCGAGCGTCCTATTTCGGAGTAACGGCAATGCGGTTCACCAACAGCGACGGCGTTAGCCGCTACGGCCGTTACCGGATCATCCCGGAGGCTGGGAATGATTATTTGGATGCTGACTCCCTTTCCTCCAAGGGGGCGGACTACCTGTTTAACGAGCTAACGGAAAGAATAACGCGAGAGCCAATCAAGTTTCGTCTCCTGGTTCAGTTAGCAGATGAGAGCGATGTCGTAGACGATGCTACTGTCCATTGGCTGGCGGATCGGCCATTGTTTGATCTCGGCACGCTGGCTTTAACCGAATCAGCTCAGGACGAGGACCCTGAGATGAAGCGCATCATCTTTGATCCAATTCCGCGGGTAGACGGAATTGAACCGTCTGCTGATCCTCTTCTCGAACTGCGTGCGGCGATCTATTTATTAAGTGGACGGCGACGCCGGGCGGCGGGCCAGGCCACTAAACACTAGCAGGCGCGGGTTTGAGCGTGGGATTGTGCGGGATCCTTTTGTCGTCCAAGTTCAACAAATGGATTGTCGATCTGGGCGCTTAGCGTGCATGATTTAAGTTTGGCGCTCACTCGTTGTCCTGAATGCACGGGTAAAGTTTCGGATCAGGCGATTTCCTGTCCACATTGCGGTTACCCAATTCGCCGGCCAACCGCTGAGTCGCGTACCTCTATTGAAGAGAGATTCCGTCGGATATACGCCGACAAAAGTTCGATACAGGCGATCAAGTACTGGCGCGAAATCACTGGCGCAAAATCACTGGCGCAAGCTTGTTTCAGGCCAAAGCCTTTTAGGATCAAGAAAAGGCCGCGGGCAGGCTGACTACACCTGTAACGGATTCGGTAAAGAGTGGCGTTTAACGCTCTTGGTCGGCATTCTGATTGGTACAGCTTGGAGAGGCTAGCGAATTGAAGCAGCTCTCCAGCATTACCTCTCCAGCATTAGCATTCACGCTCGCTGCACTTCCGTGTTGACGGTTCTTCTTGCCACGCCATATCTTGCAGCCGCCTTTGGCACTCCCTCCGGCGCTCGCTTGGCGGTCGGATTCCGCCTCCTTGTTTATGAACATCCACGAATATCAGGCCAAACAACTCTTTCAGCAGTTTGGAATTGCAACTCCCAGAGGGGCGGCAGCCGAGAGTCCGGAAGAAGCCGAGAAAATTGCTGAGGGACTCAAAACCTCCAATCTCGTCGTCAAAGCGCAAATCCATGCGGGTGGACGAGGAAAGGGCACGTTTACGAACGGGTTTAAAGGTGGCGTTCATCTCTGTAAAACTCCTCAAGAAGCGCGCGATCTCGCGGCGAAAATGCTCGGACAAACCCTGGTAACCCATCAAACTGGTCCGGCTGGGAAAGTCGTTCGGAAAGTGTTGGTGGCTGAGTCCGTAGACATTGCTCGCGAGGTTTATTTTGCGATTCTGATGGATCGTGGCGCTTGCGCTCCGGCTGTGGTCGCGAGTACCGAAGGCGGAGTCGAAATCGAGAAAGTTGCCGAAGAGCATCCGGAACGAATTATCCGCGAAGCGGTGCATCCGTTGCTGGGATTTGAGCCGTTCCAAGCATTGAAACTTGCCCGGCGACTAGAGTTCGAGGGTGACCAGCTTAAGGCTGCGTCAAAATTGTTCTTCGGCTTATACAAGCTTTTTGTATCGCTCGATTGCTCCCTGGTGGAAATCAATCCGTTGGTTGTCACGACTAAAGACGCAGCGGGAAAACAAGAGGTCTTTGCGTTGGACGCCAAATTCAACTTCGATGACAACGCGCTATACCGTCATAAAGAGATCGTCGAAATGCGGGATGTTTATGAGGAAGATCCGCGCGAAGTGGAAGCCTCTAAGTTCAATCTGAACTATATCGGTCTGGACGGGAATATCGCGTGCCTGGTCAATGGTGCGGGGCTCGCGATGGCTACGATGGACATCATCAAGTATGCGGGCGGCGAACCCGCTAACTTTCTGGATGTCGGAGGCGGCGCGAGTGAAGAACAGGTCACCGAAGCGTTCAAGATCCTTGTCTCGGACAAGAACGTCAAAGCGATCCTGGTCAACATTTTTGGCGGGATCATGCGATGCGACGTGATTGCTCAAGGGATCATCAACGCAGTCAAAACAGTTAGTTTGCCCGTCCCGCTGGTCGTTCGCCTCGAAGGCACGAATGTCGAGCTAGGAAAGAAGCTGTTAAGAGAGTCCAAGTTACCAATCCAGGCCGCATCCGACCTGGCAGAGGCCGCGAAGATGGTAGTTGCAGCGGCCGCCACCAAATGAGCACCCCATGAAGATTGTTGAAATCGCTTTCACAGGCTATCCGGTCACAGACCTCAAACGGGCACGGGCGTTCTACGAAGGGACGCTTAAACTGGAACCGAGTCGAACATTCGGAGGCGGAGATCAAGCGTTTATAGAGTATGACCTTGGTCCTGCCACCTTCGCGATCGCGAACATGGCTGGTGAAGACTGGAAACCATCTAAAGATGGTCCATGTCTTGCGTTTGAAGTCGATGACTTTGACGCGGCGATAGCTGACCTGCGAAAAGCGGGGACTCGTTTCTATTTGGAACCGATGGATACCCCCGTGTGCCGGATGGCCGTCGTTGGCGACCCCGATGGCAATTCGATTACCATCCACAAACGCAAGGAGGCGTCATAATTGCGAAAAGCGAAGCGTTATGTCTATCTTAGTCGATAAGAACACGCGGTTGCTGGTTCAGGGGATTACTGGCAGCTCCGGCGCTTTTCATGCCAAAGGCTGCATGGAGTATGGAACGAACGTCGTGGCTGGGGTCACCCCCGGCAAAGGAGGCCAGCTTTTTGAAGGCAAAGTCCCAGTCTTCGATACCGTTTACGAGGCTCGGGAAAAGACTGGATGTAACGCCACCATGATCTTCGTTCCGGCGCCGTTCGCCGCGGATGCGATCCTGGAGGCGGCCGATGCTGGGGTCGAGCTGATTGTCTGTATCACCGAAGGGATCCCGGTAATGGACATGATGCGGGTGAAAGCAGCACTCAAAGAAAGCTCGAGCCGGCTGATTGGTCCTAACTGTCCGGGAATAATTACACCTGATCAATGCAAGATCGGAATCATGCCGGGGTACATTCATAAAGGGGGGAACATCGGTGTCATCTCAAGATCGGGAACACTGACTTATGAGGCGGTCTGGCAATTAACCCAGCGCGGCTTTGGGCAGTCGACCTGTATCGGTATCGGAGGGGATCCTATCAATGGAACTTCGCACCTCGATGCGGTGAAACTGTTTTCGGAAGACCCCGGCACAGAAGCGTTGATCCTGATTGGTGAGATCGGCGGAACAGCCGAAGAAGAAGCGGCTGAATGGATTAAAGAGAACTACAAAAAGCCGGTCGCTGCGTTCATTGCGGGAATGACTGCGCCCCCCGGCCGCCGAATGGGCCACGCCGGTGCAATTGTTTCTGGCGGAAAAGGCACAGCGAGTGGCAAAATCGATGCTTTGCGAGCGGCAGGCATCGCGATCGCAGAAACGCCCGCCGGCATTGGGGAGACTTTAATTAGAAACCTGAAACATTAGATAGCCGGGCTCACGTCACAAGATGTTGCGCCCCTTGGTCAGAACATCGAACTTTAGTTCAGACTAGAACCTGAAGCCGAAAACCCCGAACCCAAAAAGCGAAACCCACCTATGTCTGCCGTAGCAAAAGGATTAGAAGGCATTGTTGCAAATGAAACACGACTCGGCGACGTGCGCGGCCAAGAGGGTCAGCTTATTTACTGCGGCTATGACATCAACGAGCTCGCGAATAGAGTCTCGTTTGAGGAAACTATCTATCTGTTGTGGCACAACCGGTTCCCGAAGCGCGCGGAACTGGATCAGCTGAAGAAAGAGCTGGCGGCAGAACGTCAGTTGCCGGAGCAGATCGTTCGCTTCATCAAGGACGTTCCGAAGACGGCTTTGCCAATTGACGTTCTGCGCACCACCGTCTCTATGCTCGGATTACACGACCCCACGCTCGTGGTGGATAGCGGTCTGGAGGCCAATCGCCGGCGAGCGGTCAGCATAATGGCGAAAGTCGGAGTGATCATAGCTTATTTCCATCGGGCCCGAAATGGGTTGGAGTTACCGCCGGTCAGGCAAGACCTCAGTGAGGCGGCTCATTTTCTCTATTTGCTGGACGGCAAAGATCCGTCTCCGAAAAAGGTAGAGACACTGGATGTTGCGTTTGTTCTACATGCTGAACACGGGATGAATGCTTCGACGTTCAGCGCCCGGGTGACGATCTCGACCCTCACCGATATCTATTCCGCGATCACAGCCGCGATTGCGACCTTGAAAGGCCCGCTGCATGGCGGTGCAAACGAAGGCGTTATCCACATGCTGCAGGAGATCGGCTCCGAAGATAAAGTGGACGCCTATATAGAGCGCGCGCTGGCAGAGAAGAAAAAGATCATGGGGATCGGTCACCGCGTATACAAGACCCTTGATCCTAGGGCGCCGATTTTGAAAGCGATGGCCGTCCAGCTCACCGGCGAACTCGGTGAACCCAAATGGATCAACATGTCAGAGCGGATCGCCGCTTTGATGAAAGAAAAGAAGGGGCTTCACGCCAACGTCGATTTCTACTCTGCTACAGTTTATTATTCGCTCGGTATTCCGACAGATCTGTTCACCTGTACCTTTGCGATCTCCCGAACTGCGGGCTGGACGGCCCATGTCCTTGAGCAACTTGCCGACAATCGGCTTTATCGGCCGCTCAGCGAGTACACCGGCGAACCGGTAGGGCGGAAGTTTGTGCCAATCGACAAAAGGTAGATGGGAGAATGGGACCGATAGGACGTATAGGACGTATAGGACGTATCGGACATGTGTCGGGAGCGTCATTTCAAAGGGTAGGCCGGCGCGATTGATGCTTTTGGTCCCACCGGGACCGAGCTTCCTGATGCGCGAATCTGATCGCGCCTTTTTGCAACTCAGCCAGGCCTTGGAATCGGCTTTTCGCTTAAGCGAGCCTGATAGAGCGACTTCCTGTCCGTAGACTACCTCAACCCTCAGAGGGTGCCAAAAGCTTGGACAGCGAAAAGACCGAACAAAGGTGAGAAAAGGGGACCCCCTTGCGCAGAGAAATCGAGACAAAAAATGGGGACAGGTCTGATTTTGCGAGGGTGTGGGCTGAAAAAGGGGGACAGACCCCGTTGTGTTGGATGGACTAGAAGGGGACAGACCCCGTTGCGAGGTAAGGTGGGTCAAATGGGGACAGGTCCGATTGTACGGGCGAAGAAACGGGTTGGCTGGCTCGGGTGATCGTTGACCGGGGCTAAGAAAGGCGGACAAGCTCCGTTGGGCCGAAAATCGAGGCGATGGCGGACAGGTGCGATTTCTTGGGACGCAGGCAGGAAACATCCCAAGACGATCTGCGGTGCGTCTTGCTATTTTCGGGATACTTTAGAACCTGTGCAGACCGGGTTTCGCGGCCGATCTCGCGTCGAGCTAAGCGACCGAAATCTTGTGGAGGTTCAGGGTTTGTCCGGATATTGCGTCGGGATCCCGGCTGACGCCTGCCGAACTGTCGGCCTTCCGAATGCCTCGCGCTTGCCGCACTATGCTGCCGACACGATTTACACTTTGAGGTTGCATCGGTGCGGGTTCCGAGTCCTGATTTTGCCTGATGCCAAGGCGTTTCTTCTCGATTGACGGAGAGTGGCGTCATTTAGAGAGCAAGTCCGGGAGGCCGATCTACCTAAGGGAAAATTGATGGGGACTTTGCTGTTTCAGAAGAAGTCGCGCTACTATCTTCCCGGTCAATTCTGGTATCACTACTACAAATATGGGTGTTTTTTGGGACCGCTTTTGTTTGCCGGCAAAGCCTTTGCTTGGTTAGGAGTTATTATAACCAGGAGCTAGCTGCGAAGTGAAGGTATTCGGGTAATCGCGTGAAAAAACCGGCTATACTTTTCGTCGGAGCGAGCTATGTGCTGGCCATTCATCGTAAAAAACTGGTGGCGCTGGCCGATCAATTTGAGGTGACATGCGCTACATCTGATCAAATCGATCGGCATGGATACGCTTGGCCTACTGAAGGCAGCTCCTTTGGAGCCATATTTCAACATTCTTCGTCAGCGGCAATTGCCACAAGTCTGGAAGCTTTTCTACGCAGTGCTGAGCTGAGAGAAAGCGTAGCACAAGGTCAGTACAAACGAGTCGCGGAACTGTACACATGCGAAGCCGTGGCTCGGAGGTACGGGGAGTTTTTGTTCAAAGTCCGGGGGATGCGATAGCAGGAGTCACTCGCAGGGCGTGTCCCATAAACGCCGTTGGGACAAGCGTGTCGAGCTGGAACCTCGACCCATCCGGCCTTGGCCGGACCTGAGGCGCGGTTCGCGATCCCGCACTCGGAAAGAGGTGCAGTTCAAACCCCCGGTTTGATCGCGCCATTGGCGGATTGACCTTCCAGGTCGACCTTCACTAGCGCTGTCAGCTCCTCATAAATGGAATTTAAGCGGTCTGCGTATTCAGTGGGCGTCAGCGCACCACCCACAGAAATCGGTCCCATTGGTATTTGTCCGTTTGCAAATGCCATCATCTTTTTGGCGATATCGAATCCATCGTATTCCAACCAGGCGCCTCGCATCTGTTCTCGCGGGAATTGTTCGGTTCCACAATGCGGCGTCAAGAAAAGCGGGAGCCCCATAGCTGCGGCTTCGACTTCCGCTCTGGATGCCGCCTCGAAATAAGAAGGGAACAAAAAAGCGTCCGCCGCTGCCAGATATCGTTCAACCTGCTTTTGCTGACCGACAAAAAGAAGAAATTTCGACCACGTGGAGAAATGTCGATCCAGTGTCCGCTTCAATTGAGCGATGGCAGAATCAGCTCCGCCGATCACCATCAATCGAATATTGGTAACTTCTTTCTCCGCAAGCACTTTCAATGCGTCGACGATCAGCCAAAAGCCTTTCCTGCGGTGGTGACCATAACTGGTAAACCCAAAGATGGTTTCATCCGGTTTGATCCCTAAGGCATTTCGAATGGTATCGCGATGTAGCGATATCGTTTGCGGGTTGAATACTGTATAGTCGTAATCGTTGGGCAGAACGATTTGCCTAACCTTCGTTCGGTAGTGGTTTCTCACCGCGTCGCCGATTCCATACGACACCGGCAACAACAGCTTCAGGCTTTTCGAGTTAAACTGCCATCGTTCAAATACCGATCCGATGCGATGCATCAGCAGCCGGAGATGATCCTTGAAGTCAAGGTGACCTAGCTTCTTCGCGATTTCTATCCACGCCGGATTACAGAAATGAACGGCGCAGATGTCCGCCGAAAGCAGGTAACCGCAGGTGGTCTGGATTATTGCTGCGGGCCGGGTACCAGTAATCCAGCGGTGAAGGGAGCCATAGAGATTCGAGGTAAAGAAAAAAGCAAATAGCGGAATCGAGGAAGGGCCGGTCGTTTCCGGAAGTCTGATGATGTTAGCGTGTTGGACAGACAGATCGGTCGTGTTGCAGCAAACGTTTAGTTCCCATCCGGCCTTTGCCAGAGAAGAAGCGGAACCAACCAGGCTGCGCATCGCCGGACTTTGCCGCGTCGCGGAAGTGTCTACCCAGAGCAACGATTTTTGTCGAGAAGCCTGACGCGAATCGATCCACACGGCGACTGCAGCCGGATCAGGAGGAATTAAAACCCGGGCGGTACATACTGAGTCATTGTTCGTTAAAAACGCCGGTTCAATGGAAGTAAAGCATCCTTCGATGATCCGATGTTTCAACAAAGTGTATAGTATCCGCGACTCTGTCGGGGTTGACTCTTGGTCGAGTATCCCGACAAAAAATGGTATGGATGGAAAAGCTAACCGTTTCCTCAGCCAGAATCGCGCGGTTCTAAGATTCCATAGGGGAACAAACCAGATCGCGGCTGCTGGAGTCTCAAACTGGGATCGTCGTTCGAATCGTTCAATCGCTTCCCGCTCCGACAGAATATCTACGTTGGATAGTTGAAAATCGGGGGGTGCAACCGCCTCAGAAATTACGATCAGTGTTCGCAGTCGACCTAATTCGCTGATGAAGCGCCAGGCCGATACTGTCAGATGTCCACCGACTATCAAAGGGCGGCTGGTGCGATCATCCTGTTGCATTCGAACCGCTGAAGAGGTTAACGACCGTTTGAACGACGCGAGTCGCGTTGACGTCTGCTCGGAAGCGGGCGCTGGCTTCATGAAACTCCTGCCATTGCTGTAACGTCCAGTTTCGCAACATATCCCAGGCTCGGGCGAAATCCGACATATCGCCAAAATCGAAGAGCTCACCGAGGCGCCCGTATTTCCGGAATAGCTCCTCTGCATAAGGAAAATGGCTCGAAAGAACCGGGGTATCTCCTACAACAGCTTGTGCCAATAGGCCGCTGCCCTGAAGAAATGTTGGCCGATAAGCGACGAGGCACCAGGTAGCGGAAGCGAACAAGCCGGCGAATGATTCGGGCGATTCGTAACGGTCCAAAACTCGCACAGTGCAGGTCTGTGCTATCTGATCGACAATATCACTGCCGATGCCGCCGGGAGCATGGATCCATACTGAGCGAGGCGGATTTGCTAATTTCGACTGCAGGAGATGTAAAAGAGGCGCTTTACGGTAGTCGTCGGGTCCCGGGACCAGAAGAATATTATCAAACGGCTTGGTAGGAGTTTGAACCACGGGGACGCGAATCGGATCGTTTAGGGTTAGTATTTGTCGTATGTGGGTTTGGTTGTTAACCCGGCGCTGCAGTGGTTATACTCATGGCCTGCTTTCTGCTGAAAATCGTGCCGGCCGAATTGCGGGCGCTCGCCTGGGTCCTCGCTGTCATACCGTCGTACAGCCATGCGCAAACTGACAGACCGACGTTGACACGCATGGTTCGCCGATCGATGTCCGTAATGGCAGCCGGCGGCGCATCCGAGGAAGAGATTTGTTTGGAAGTTAAAATAAGCGTATCGCTGATCTGAGCCTTGATAGGCAACGAGTGCTCCGGTTTGTCCTACTTCGCGCAAGAGGCCAGCAATCGAAATAAGCAAGGTGGCTTGAGCAAACAGACCGAATTGTTCCGGCACGATTGCCCGGGTTGTGATCAGCACGCCGAGAAATCGTAGGGTCTGACAGACAAGTGACGAGGAAGCGTAATAAAAGAGAGCTTTCTTCCTCGTTCCATCGGTGAACCGTCTTAAAAACGAGAGATCAATACGTTTCAGAAGAGTGCCCAAGAGATACTCCATTGGCGACTAACAGTACACGCTTGAGCTGGCAACTGAATTCCCTCTGTTCGATTGTAATCTTTCATCCAGATCGCATACAGTTCATCGTCATACTGAAAGGATAGCTTAGCGAATGACGTTCGAATTCGAGTCTACCGCGCCGGTACTTGGAACGCCGGTGGCCATGACTCGTTACGAAGATGCGGTACGGATGATTTTGGAATGTGCTGCGGGGGCTGATCGGGCGTATCTGGTGGCAGCAGCTAACACGCATCTCGTTACCCTCGCTTCAAGAAGTAGAGAATACGCTGCCTCGCTGGAGAAATTCGATTTTATTGTTCCGGACGGGATGCCGCTGATCTGGTACCTGAACTTCTTCGAAGAGGCCGAACTCACAGATCGGGTCTATGGCCCCGAGCTGATGTCACGATGTTTGGCGGCTAGCGGAACCGAACAACGCCATTTCTTTCTCGGGGCATCAGACGCGATACGTGAACGGTTACAGGAAGTATTGCGGCAAAGGTTCCCGCAGTTGACGATTGCAGGCGGTTATTCACCACCTTTTGGCGACTGGGATGAGGCTGAGGATGCAAAGATTTGCCGGGCAATAAGGGGCAGCGAGGCTCGGTTGGTTTGGGTTGGGCTTGGATGCCCGCGGCAAGAAGAGTTTCTCGCTCGAATGAAGGATCGATTGCCTTGGGGAGTTTACCTGGCTGTTGGAGCCGCGTTTTCGCTGATTTCCGGCGCCGTCCCTCAAGCGCCAGAGTTCTTGCAAAAGAGAGGGCTCGAATGGGCGTTCCGTCTGTGGGCCGAGCCGCGCCGGTTATGGCGGCGGTATCTGGTTCACAATTCTCTATTCGTTTGGGGAGTCTTGTGGGAAGTAGTGAGGCGGAGGCGGTAGGGTTCCGGGTTTCGGCTTGTGGGTTTCGGGTTCCGAGCTCCGAGATAGGACGCCTTGGGTTGAGCTCGACGACCCGAGCCTAAGGCGGGCCAGTCAATGCTTCTCACTGTCCTTTTCATCCAACAGGCGTGTAGAGCAGAACCACCGTCCCCAGGACAATGAGAGTTGATAGGGCCAGAAACGCGAAACGATATTTTGGTAGCCCGTAAACAAGGCCACAGATGGCTCCATAAAAGAGGCCGCTGAAGTGAGCGGTATTTGCGATCGCCATGAGCTTCAGTTGGGTAAGCACAAGGCATATTACCGCCCATCCGATCAGCATACCGGCGTTCTTTTTTACGAACCACATAAAGTAGGGGTTCGCGGGAGAGGCGCCCAGAATGAAGCCGAACACGGCGTAAACGACGCCGGATAAACCGATTCCAGGAACGTGTTCGATATAAATCTGGGAAAAAGAAGAAACCCATGCGGTTGCCAAAAGCAGAATGGCAAATCGAACAGATCCGATTGTCCACTCGACGATTTTTCCCAGAACGTTGAATGCCAGCAGGTTAAATAGAATGTGGTAGGGGCTTGCGCTGTGAATCAATGTACAACTGAGAAGAGTCCACCAGGCTCCCTGTAGCATGGGGCGCAGAAGGACTGTTTCCATTCCGCGTCGATCGACGAACGCCCAAATAAAAACGGCAATGCAGGCGCCGATGACAATGTAAGTGACTACCGGGAGGGGCGGTCGCTGCGTAACCGGTGCCCCGGAATCGGTCGTTTCGTTCACGGGCGGAGGATCTCATGCCCGAGCCTGACTCGCAAACGCTCGGAGTTGTGATACGAGCAGAGAAGCCGACCTGGAAGGTCAATCCACGGTTAACCCGGAGGGCACGCCCAAGCCTCCGGTCCGGCCAAGGCCGGATGGGTTGACCTTCTAGCTCGACGCTCACGTCGTTACACAGCCATCCGTTGCATCGGAGGCCGCATCCAGGCTAAGCTCGTTCCGACGTATGTCTCACGTTTGGCATTTTCCTGAAGCCAGCCAAGCCGACGGCGTAACTGATTTTGCGCGGGAGCTCGGTGTCACTTCGTCGATAGCAGGACTGCTGTTGGGGTTAGGCCTAACCGACATCGAAACGGCGCGGCGATTCCTTTTTCCAAAGCTGCGCGAACTGTCCGATCCATTTGAACTTAGTGGGATGGCGAAAACGGTGAACCGGATCCTGCGCGCTATCGATCGGGGTGAACGCATCGTTCTTTATGGTGACTACGACGTCGATGGCATCACTTCGGTTGCACTGCTGGTCCGATTGCTTCACGCGTATAACGTCGAGGCACAGCCCTTTCTGCCCCATCGCATCGAAGAAGGGTACGGCCTGACTGAAGAAGGGGTTGAACGCTGCCTGGCAACACTCCAGCCGCAACTATTGATCGCTCTCGATTGTGGAACCACAGCGGGCGAGAGAATCTCGCGGATCGAAGCGAGTGGGATTGATGTCATCGTGATCGATCATCACGAAGCGAGAAACAGCGATTTGTCATGCTGCGCATTCGTGAATCCAAAAGCATTGCAGGATGAGTATCACTATCTGTGCACCGCCGGTCTCGTGTTCAAAGTGTGTCATGCACTGTTGAAAAAGCGGATGCTGACCGGGTTCGATCTAAAACGGATGCTCGACCTTGTCGCGATCGGAACAGTTGCCGATTTAGTTCCGTTAGTGGCGGAAAATAGAACGCTGGTGCACCATGGGCTTCGTCAGCTTGGGCAAACGGATTGGGTTGGTTTGCGAGCTTTAATGGAAGTGTCCGGTGTGGATCAGCTGGTGCGCTCGGATCATGTCGCGTTCCGGCTGGCGCCACGATTGAACGCCGCCGGAAGACTTGGCATTGCGCAAGATGCGCTTGCGCTGTTACTGACCGATGATGCCAATGCGGCTGCCGAGCTCGCTCGGCGTTTGGACCTGCAGAACCGTGATCGGCAATCGCTTGAGCAAAGGACACTGGAGGAAGCGCTGGAGCAGGTGAACGGCGCATTGGCACTCGATCATGCAATTGTTGTAGGGGGCAAAGGCTGGCACCCAGGGGTCGTCGGTATCGTTGCTTCGCGTTTGATGAAGCAGTTTCATCGTCCTGCTATTGTCGTGGGCTTTGACGAATCTGGTGATGGGAGAGGCAGTTGCCGGAGCATCCCGAGCTTCTCGATGATTCGCGCGCTAGGCGATTGCAGCGAATATCTGGGCCGGTTCGGGGGGCATGAAATGGCCGCCGGCCTCCAGGTCTCGTTCGAGCAATTCAATTCGTTTGCGGAAAACTTTCGTAAAGTCGCGCAATCGTTACTGACGGCGGAGCTTTTGGAGCGGCGCCTACAAATACATGCAGAGCTGACAGATGAAGAGGTTAATCTGCAGTTGTTGGGCTACCACGAACTCCTGCAGCCGTTCGGCATCGGCAATCCGCAACCTTTGTTTCTCATTCGAGGCGCGATTCCTGTTAGTGAACCTCGACTGTTAAAAGAGAAACATCGGTCGTTCACAATACGGCACAGAAATCGTTTCTTGAAAGCGATCTATTTCCACAGCGCCAAGATTCCTTTGCCCGCGCCGCCGTGGGACGTCGCATTCTATCTGGAAGAAAATCGTTATCGAAACGAGCTGCAGATACAGCTCCAGATAGAAGCGATCAGATCGAGTGTGAGTGTGAGATGAGGAGGTTGTTTGCAAATGCTCAGGCCTGCCCGGCGGCTCGGTCTGGAGCCCTTACAGGGCGGTTCGATGGTTTGCGGCTAACCAGGGGTTCGCTTCGCTCACCCCTGGCTGAGTTTTGTTGTCCCTGTGGGACAACGCGAATTCCTCGCGCAAAACTTTCACGCCGACACACCGACACGCCGATACGCCGACACGCCGACACATTGCCTTCAGCATGACCCTCCTCGATCAGCCTCTCACCGACCTCCCCTGGGTTTCTGATCAGAAGCTCGTACGCTTGCTTGGCCGACTAGACATCAATTCCTGGCGCGATTTGCTGGAGCACTATCCGCGCCGCTACGAGGATCGAACCCAGTTCGAGCGATTCCCGGTTGGCGCATCGGAAAAAGCGGCCTGTTTGCGCGGTCTCGTTCAAAAGGTTTCCGGCCGGTACTTTGGTGGACGTAAGATTGTAGAGGCCACTTTAGAAGAGATAGGCGTGGCACTAAGCGGCCGAGTCGTCTGCCGCTGGTTCAATCAGTTCTACATTCAAAAGATGTTGGCTGTCGGCCAAGAGATCATCGTCTATGGCCGGCCAAAAGAGGTCAGGAGCCGGATTTATCTGGATCACCCGGAATTCGAGATTCTCGAAGTAGACGGCGGCGAAGAAAAGATCCATATGGGCCGGATCACGCCGATTTATCCGTTGACGGAAGGTCTCAAGCAACGGCCGTTGCGCGCTTTAATGTTTCGCGCTGTCGAAGCGCTTAGGAGTTCCGGTTCTACGACTACTCCGGAGGAACAGGCGCTGATCCAGATTCATTTTCCGGACGCCTGGGAACAACAGCGGAAAGCGCGACGTATTCTCGCGCTAGGCGAGTTAGTAGCCATGCAGGTCGCTGTGGAATTTCGAAGGCGTGCGGTTGCAACGCTGGCGGGAGAACGCCATACCGGAGACGGGCAGCTGCCGCGCAAGTTCCTGGATTCGCTTCCGTTTTCTCCGACCGGGGCACAGCGCCGAGCAATCGAGGAAATTCGTAGTGATCTGGCGAAACCGGCTCCAATGAATCGACTTCTCCAAGGCGATGTTGGATCCGGAAAAACATTGGTTGCTGCGGTCGCAATGCTCTACACCGTCGAATCAGGGTTCCAGGGGGCACTCATGTCGCCTACCCAGGTCCTCGCCGAACAGCATTTCGCGAATTTTCATCGTTGGCTCGGACCACTAGGTATTCGCGTCGCGCTGCGAACTTCAACTCGACAGCAAGATTCGCATTTGGAGCTGGAAGGCGCGCCACAAGTGGTAATTGGCACTCACGCCTTGCTTTACGATGTGGATCAATTTGAGCGGCTCGGCTTGGTCGTGATCGACGAACAGCACAAATTCGGGGTGTTGCAGCGAGCAAAACTTCTCGAGCGAATACCGGTCCCGGACTTATTGGTGATGACTGCTACCCCGATTCCGCGGACACTCGCAATGACGGTGTACGGAGATCTGGAGGTTTCAACACTCGATGAAAAACCGGCGGACCGCCGGTCGATTGTGACCCGGGTCCGGTCGTCGGCCAAAGTTCCGGAGGCGGCCGCATTCATTCGGGAGCGGGTCGGTGCCGGGCGTCAGGCCTTCATCATTTATCCAGTCATTGAGGAGTCTGACACGCTTAGCGTTAAGGCTGCCACCACTGAGTTCGCGCGCTGGGAAAA
Organism: bacterium; assembly: GCA_046727495.1. Classification (GTDB taxonomy): domain Bacteria; phylum Verrucomicrobiota; class Verrucomicrobiia; order Chthoniobacterales; family JAFAMB01; genus JBKPBY01. The sequence continues at coordinate 18,219 of JBKPCS010000201.1, forward strand.
GATGCTTTCCCCTGTTCGGTGCGGGCTCCTGCACGGCCGATTGGATGCGGAGCAGAAAGACCAAGTAATGCAGTCCTTTAGAAAAGGCGAGATTGATGTCCTTGTTTCCACGACAGTGATTGAGGTCGGCGTAGATATCCCGAATGCGACCGTAATGTTAATTGAAAATGCGGAACGCTTTGGTCTTGCGCAGCTTCATCAACTGCGAGGCAGGATCGGGCGAAGTGCATACCAGAGCTACTGCATCCTGTTGACCGATAAGGATGATCCAGTCACCATGCAGAAGCTCGGAGTTTTGGAGGGCACGGAGGATGGGTTTGAGATTGCGGAAGCCGATCTCCGGATCCGAGGTCCGGGCGACCTATTGGGGACAGCCCAGAGCGGGTTGCCGCCGTTGCGGTTAGCCAACCTGGTTGAAGACGGCCCTTTGGTCGTTCGAGCCAAGGAGTTGGCACGTCAGATTCTAGATCGAGACCCAGACTTACGGCAGCCGCAGCACCAGCGGTTGAAACGTTTGGTACGAGACAAGGGGTAGGGCCTGGAGAGCGGTCGAACGTGTGAAGGTCGGTCTAGAAAGTCAATCCGCCAATAGCGGCTGAATCCTGAGGATTCAGCTCGAGTCCGGTCAGCGCCAGATGGGTTGATCGCGCCATTGGCGGATCGACCGCCCGGCGCGTGACTGCCACCCGCCCGAGGTTTGCGTGGTAGCTTTGGCGAAGGAGGCGGCTACTGAACTCGGAACTCGAAACCCGGAATCTTTTGTGCAATGTGTGACTTAGTCGGGCAGATTCCCGTTTGCAAATGAAGAGCTTTCTGAAGTTTCTGGTTTTCGTTCTCTTACTCGCGTTGGCGATATCATTGATCTACGTCTGGCAGACAAAACAATCGAGCGTAGCTCAGGTCCAAGCGCAGACGAAACCGGAAAAATTCACGCCGGCCGAGAAGATTGATCTAGGCTCGGTTGATGTCTTACAGCGGCTAGATGAAGAATACACAAAGGTCACTGCTGCGGTTGTCCCCAGCGTGGTCAGCGTTACCACCACGAAAACGGTACGCCGGCAGATGCTTGATCCATTCGAGCTCTTCTTTGGGCGCCGTTTGCCGGGAAGCCCTGGTCCATCACAACAAAAGGTTAATTCTCTGGGATCCGGAGTGATCGTTTCAAAGGAAGGGCATATCGTGACCAACAATCACGTTATCAATGGAACGGACGACATAACCGTACAGCTTAGCGACGGCAGAGAAGCTAAGGCGAAAATTGTCGGAACTGATAGCCAGATCGATATCGCGGTTTTGAAAGTAGATCTACCGGACCTTGTCCCGTTGGCGTTGGGCGACTCGGATAAGGTGCGGGCAGGAAACGTGGTGATGGCGATCGGGAACCCATTCGGACTCGATGAAAGCGTTAGCCAAGGCATTATCAGCGCCAAAGATCGACGAGCAATCAACGACAGTTCCGTAGAGTTTTTCCAAACAGATACAGCTATTAACCCCGGGAACTCCGGCGGCCCGCTGGTGAATATCAAGGGCGAGGTTATTGGGATTAATACCGCGATCTATTCAGAATCGGGGGGAAACCAGGGAATCGGGTTTGCTATCCCTTCCAATGTCGTCAAACGGGCGATGAACAGCATCATCTCGAAAGGAAGGGTGATTCACGGTTTTCTGGGCGTCGGAATTCAGCCACTGACAAAGGACATCGCCGAACAATTTAAGCTGAGTGATTCCCGGGGCGCGTTGGTCTCGGATGTTTCTCCAGGATCGCCGGCGGAGAAAGCCGGGATAATCCGCGGCGACGTCATTCGGAAAGTGAACGGTAACGAGATCAGAGATCCGATGTCGCTGTCGAATCGAATTACGGAAGCCGATGTCGGTTCGACGCTTACGATCGAGTTAATTCGTGATGGGCAACCAAAGACGGTCACTGCTCAGGTTGTCGAGCAGCCTGCCGACCTCACGGCGCGTTTGAACCGGAATCAGAACAATCCAAACGGGCCTGCACAACCGGATACGAGTGAGGGATTGGTCGGCGTCGAAGTGCAAGAGTTGACGCAGAAACTCCGTTCGGAAGCGAATGTTCCCCCGAATGTGAATGGTGTGATTGTGACCCAGGTCGACCCGAGTTCGGCCGCCGCCCAACAAATTCAACCGGGAGACGTAATCGAGGAAATCAACCGGCAACCGGTCACGAATTTGCAGCAATTCAATCAAATCGCTTCGAAATTGAATCAGGATCGTCCAATCGTGTTGGGGATCTCTCGTGAGCGTCAGCGATCATTTGTGATCATACAGCCGAATGGCTAGTGCCAACATTGCCAACAGCGCCGCCAATGCCGACAGCGGACTGGAATGGCGAGTATGTCGGGCCGATACCATTTATATCCGAAGGCGGGTCGTATCCGAAAGCGGTCTTTCGTTTGACGGGTTGCGTAACCTTGGTTCATTGAATACTAGCATTCACACTCTATGTCCCAAGGATCTGCCGGTAATGTGGTTGCAGCGTTAGCGAGTTTCTTCATCCCTGGATTAGGTCAGCTGACTCAGGGCCGGGTGCTGGCTGCACTAGTTCATTTTATTGTTAGCGGGCTTCTCTGGTTCGTCTGGCTTGGCTGGCTGGGGCATATTGTTTCCTGCATTGACGCGGCTAGGTGGCGCGTACCGTAAGAAACGCCGACAACGCCGTCGCCGCCGACAACGCCGAGATCGGAAGACGGTGCACAAGAGTAGCCTTTTCGTTCGTACCTTTTCAAATTGCGAACAATTGCCGGCGCTGGAGGGCAGTGATTGATGCCGGCGTTTTCTCTGTCGGCGTTGCTGGCATTGTTGGCACTGTTGGCATTATTCTCGCAAGATGGGCGAGCTGACACTGGTCCAGGATTTGGCAATCGTAACACTCATTGCGGGTGTTGCTGGACTTCTTTGTCAGCGGCTGGGCTTATCCAGTGTTCTTGGATTCCTGGTGGCTGGGATATTGGTTGGACCGCATTCACCGATCCTGGCGTCGATCTCCGATCGAGCCAGGATCGAAACGCTTTCTCAGCTAGGGTTGGTCTTCTTAATGTTTTCGATCGGGCTCGAACTCAGTCTGGCAAAACTGCGACGCATGGGTTTTGGCTTGATGCTTGCAGTTGGACTAGGTGCTCTTTTTGTGTTCACGGCTGCGCGGGCGATCTGTCCACTGTTTGGTATCGGAGCAGCCGAAACACTGTTTGTCGCGAGCATGTTACTGGCGTCGAGTTCAGCAATCATCGCCAAGGTGCTATCTGAGAGCGGACTTTCTCACCAGCGCGCGGGTACCCTTGCCATTAGTATTACTGTTCTGGAGGACACAGTCGCCGTAATCGTTTTGACTTTGCTATCGTCTGCTGCGCAGATCCGGCGAACGCCGGAGGCCGGACTCGGGAAGACTCTCGGAGTGCTACTGGTTTTTGTAACAATCGTGATTGTAGTGGGACTGCTTTTCCTCCCCAGGATTCTGCGCCGACTTAATAGCGCCGGAACCGATTTGATGACCATTGGAGTGGCCGGTTTGGTGTTAGGGATCGCCGTCCTGGCAGTTAAGATTGGTTCTTCTCTCGCGCTTGGGGCATTTCTGCTCGGAGCGATCATTGCAGAGACCCCTCAAAGGCCGACAGTCGAACGCGCCATGCTCGGAATGCGGGATCTCTTCGTGGCCGTATTCTTTGTATCGATCGGCATGCTATTGGATCCCGCGCTGCTGCTTAAGCATTGGGGTCTGGCTCTAACATTCGGTTTGCTCACAATTCTCATTCGGGCAGTGGCAGTGACTTTAGCGTTAACCATTACCGGCACTGAGGACCGAGAGGCAGTTCGGACCGGGCTGATGGCAACCCCGGTTTGTGAGTTCGCTTTCATTATCGCGCAGGTCGGTATCTCATCTCGAGTGCTTTCTGAAGACTACTATCCGGCCGCGTTTGGAATCGCGTTGTCCGGCGCGTTGATCTCTCCCTTGCTTATCAAGAACTCCGCCAAACTCAGTCACACCATCGTCCGTTGGGAACCGCGACGTTTGAGGCGGCTGTTGAGGCTTTATCAAGCGTTTCTGATCACCGTGGGTGAGCGCCAGCAGAGGAGCCAGGTAATTCTTCTGGCGCGCCAGAGGTTTCCCATGCTGGTGATCAGTATAGTTATATCTTCCGCGATTCTTGTTTTTGCACCATTGCTGCGCCAGCAATGGGCGTCCCTCTTCTCTAAGCCGCTTGGACCCTGGAGCGACAAAGTGTTCTGGGTTCTTGTTGGAATAGCTATTACCGGTCCGCTCCTCGGCCTCTGGCATCGGCTGGCCAACTTTTTGGCGTCTCTCACGGAGCTCGCCCTGGGCGGCGAATCGAAACGCGGAGTCCTGCAAGTTGCTTTGGAGGCAACGGCCGCGTGCCTGCTGTTCCTCTGGGTCTGGCTTCTTAAGCCCAGCAAAGTACCGCTTTCATTTTTTTGTGCGATTGGCGTAACCGCGCTCATTTATTTGCTGGTTTTTGGCCGGAAACTCAGACGGCTTCATCAACAACTCGATGTCCAACTGGCGGAAGCAATTCTTTCCAGTGAGGAACGAAGGGAAAAAAGCCGGGAAGATTGGTTGAAGGAACATCAGGAATGGGATTTGACCCTCAGCGATATCCGTGTGCCGGACTCGGAAACATGGTTTGGCAAAACACTTGGCGACCTTGGCTTGAGGAGCCAATTCGGATGCTCCGTGGTCGGTGTTGAAAGACAGGGATTCCCGGTACCCAGTCCAGGGCCGGATACAGAACTGTACCCCAATGATGAATTGCTGGTGTTAGGTAAACCGGACCAGATCCAGAAAGTCCGAGCCTTCTTCAATAGCGGACAAGCCAAGACAGAGCAGGCGGACCTTCTTGAAGAGATCCGGTTGGAATCAACCCAGGTATCTGAACGAAGCCGGCTGAATAATGCGGCATTAGCCGAACTGGAGATTCCCAGAAACACAGGCGTCCAAATTGTTGGTCTTTCTCGAGGAGACCATCGGATGCTGTTCCCCGGGCCGTTCCAGGTGCTTGAAGCGGGCGACTGGTTGCTCGTGGTCGGCACGAGAGACCAGATTCAGAAGTTCCGGGAGTGGATGGCTCAGGAAGCTCCAGACCATGAGCGAGCAGGAGATTCTTGAGAAGTTTATCTGCGTCATCGTTGGGCTAGGGCTTGAGTTCTCAAGCTCTTCGGGGCATGAATGTTTATCTCTATGTCAGAAGGCCGACACTTGCTTCCCGGTTTTGATACCGCGCTAGATACACTTCGCGCCGACGTGCTGATGATGGGCAATCTCGTCCGGCGGAACGCGGCGAACGCTAAACAAGGGCTTCGCCTAAGAGACGATGATTTTTGCGCAGCGGTTATTGCGGATGATGACGAAATCGATGTCCTGGAAAAACAGGTGGATCGTACCGGCACTGATATTCTGGTCCGGTTCCAGCCGATGACATTCGACCTGCGAAAGGTACTGGCAACTATCAAGGTTGGGATCCACCTCGAACGGTTCTCCAATCTGATGGTGAATATTTCTCGGCGAGTGCGGAAACTGAACGAGGAACCTCCTTTGGAAGAAGCGATTTGGCTGGAGGCAATTTTTGATCCTTTAGACGTTGCTTTTGGTGAGGCATTGGAGGCTTTTGCCGCGGCCGACAGCCTCCTCGCGGAGCAAACAAGGTCGAGAATGGAGCCGCTTGCTCAAGAGGCCCGTGACCTGGACGATCGCTACACTGATTTCGTCGAAGAGCACACCCCGTTTGTTCGGGGCTATGTCAATCTGATCGCTATTGCTCAATGTCTCGAGCGCGCTGCGTATGTGGTTGAGAATATCGCTGAGGAAGCGATCTACGTTGCTGAAGCCAGGGACGTCCGGCACGAGGGGAACCCTTTGGAAGAGGTGTGAGGCGGTCGGCGTTCGGC
>JBKPCS010000202.1:0-14795 GCA_046727495.1 bacterium
GTTGATATCGGTACGGAAATCTTTGCGATCGCCACAAGCTGCGCCCGCGCGCAATCGATGCTGCGGACGGACGCAGAGACGAAAATCGATTTGTTGGCGCTAGTTGATTACTTCTGCCGTTCGGCGCGGCTGCGCATCGACTATTTGTTTTACAGTGTTAAACACAATGTGGATCGGCGTGGCTATAAGCTTGCCCAGAGGGTTCTCAGCGGCGAACTCGGTTGGCTGGAAAGCGGTATCGTCTGCGACATCCGTTGACATTTTCCAACTGCTGAAACACGCGTCTGAACGATGATATGGATCCGCTAATCGACATTCAGGCGATTGCCGCCGAAGCATTAGCTACCCTCGATACCAGCCGCCAGATCGCGCCGTTCTCTGCGCGCCTTTCTGTGTTCGATCTCGACGATGCTTACCGCGTAACCGCTGCAATAAGACAGATACGCGAGACGCGCGGCGAGATGCCCGTAGGACGAAAAATTGGATTCACCAATCGCACGATTTGGGCCGAATACAACGTATACGGACCGCACAGTATACAACCTCTCCGAGATCGGCGATACGTTCTCGCTCGTGGGTCTCGCCGAGCCACGAATAGAGCCAGAGATCGTCTTCAAGCTTGCGGTTGCGCCAGTTCCGGGCATGGACGAAGGAGCATTGCTGGAGAGCATCGACTGGGTTGCGCACGGTTTCGAAATCGTGCAGTCGATCTTTCCTGGATGGAAGTTTTCCGCGCCCGATACAGTCGCGGCGTTCGGCCTGCACGGTGCGCTGCTAATTGGGCCTCGTCATTCAATCGCAGCGCATGCCGAAGATTGGGGCCGGGCGCTTTCGACCTTCGAAATCGATCTGAAGCGCGATAGCGGGGTCGTCGATCACGGTCGCGCCGCGAATGTGTTGGGTGGACCTGTGTCGGCACTGCGTCATCTCATCGATATTCTCGCGCGCGATCAGGTCAATCCACCACTCGCAGCCGGTGAGATCGTCACGACGGGAACGCTGACGCGTGCACTTCCGGTATCAGCCGGCCAGACATGGACGACCGAACTCACGGGTGTCGCGCTTAATGGCATCTGTGTCCGCTTTGCTTGAGTGTGTAGTAGTGTCCTTCGGCCTTTCACGCGCTTCGGGGGCTGTAGGCCAATTGTGCCAAATAGCGCGCAAAAAGTTCGGCCAAATAATTCGCAAAGTGACAGCTATGTGCCAGTAATAAAAGCTCACGTCCAGGAGCAAAAACCCGGCAACAAATTGCGCCCAGACTGGAAGCTGGACGACATGAATCAGACCGAACGGCCGGGCTGAGGCCCAATTCAACGTCAGCAACGCCGAGGGCCAAACAACCGTTACCTCAACCAGAAACGTGACTGCCGAAAGGCTTGCGTTGACAATCAGCCGGGCAATCAAGCCAGCTCGTGATTCGCGCAACGGAAAGAATCTCTCTACCGCAAAAAGCAGTATGAAAACTCCGGCAACAGCCAACGGAGTGTAAAAGAAAGGTTTCATTTGGCCGATGAAGTGACGCCCGATGAAGTGACGCCAAGTTTAACGGGAGTCATTTCAGCAATTCAATCCCAGCGCTCCTCGCGATACGGCAGCCGCCCGTGTGCGTCAACATTAAGCGCCTGGTCTTGGAGCGCGCTTCGCTTGCTAGGCCGGATTGCGTGTGGCACGGATAATACGGGTTAGGACGAATCCGGCGAGTGCTGGTCCGCGTGCGTGGTGCCTTCCAAAACATCGCTCAGCTTTTCGACCGCTTCAGTAAGCAGCTCAGAGGCTCTCAACGCTATTTCGGCATGGGGTAGATTTTCCGCTTGCATAATTTCCTTCAGCGACTCGATGGCGAAAATCGCGCCAAGCAAAGATGGAGAAACAGCATCATGGACCATTTGTATAAGACGAGCACGCTGTTCTTCCTGCCCAAGCATGCGACCTTCTTCGAATTTGGTCGAAGCTGACGATTCCACATCCTGAAGCATAATATAGCCGAGGTTCCTCGATGCTTTTAGGACGTGCCCGGATAGCACTGCCGGTTGGAGTGCAGTTCTGACAACGCACTTGATAAATTCAGCGGCAGGCAGACCAGAACTGCTCGACAGCGGGGATTGTTCATCTCCGAGGACAATTATCTGTTCCGGTCTGATTACCTTGAGTCGATCTTCGGAATAGCCGGTTCGCTCAAGGAATGTGCTGTTCCAGGAAACGAAGTATTGTCGTTCGAAATCTGCAATTGCCCTAGGAAACGCAGACCTATTAAGCCAAACGCTTAGTTGCTGAGCTTCCATTGTAAAAACAGTTACGGGTAGCTATTCTTCGGCCTTTTGACCATGGCACCGTCCTGGCTAGTTCCGCTTTTTGCTCCTACCATTTGTGATAATTGAGCTCGCTGTCACATAAATACCATCTGGTTCGCCCGTGGTGTTTCGATCTAGAACAACGGAATCGGCAGCCGATGGCTTTTGAACGCATAGGAGCGCGTGAACTTGTAAGTCTTCCCGTCGCTAGCCGGAACCAAGACCTTGATAGACGTATTACGGCCGCTAATGCGGGAACTAAAACAGGACAGCAAACGTTTTTCCAAAATTTTCTCTCACACGGAAATTTTCTCGATCTCATCAAGAGTAAGTTGGTCGTCGGTTCTGTCGTAAAGCTTCGTCGTGCGCGGCGATTCGTGCGCCGCAATCTTCTGCGCCGTCTCAAGGGTTCCTTTGTTTTCTAAATAAACCGTTATTCCGGTAACCCGGAATGAATGGCAAGAGACCGGGGCGAACACCTCGGCATCAATCGCTCTGCGACGGATCATCCGGTAAGCCTCAGAGCGCGACATTGCCCGACCAGTCGGCCTTTTCTTCCGGAAGGTTTGAAACAAGGGCTCATTCGGTCGAAAACCGGTTTCCTCGAGATACTCGGTCACGTAATCCTGAGCTTTGTGATGGACCGGCACCTCGTGATGTTTGCCGCCTTTTTCAAAGAGCCGGAACCAGCGCCGGCGCCCGTTTTCGTAGAAATCACTAACCCGCATCCCGAGCACCGCCGAAACGCGCGCAAAGGAAAACAACATCACGGCGATCAAGGCCCGGTCGCGCAACCGTATGACGCGCTGATCAAAAACGCCACGGTTGAGAATTGACTTCGGTCTCACTCAGCAAGCGACGTTAATTTTCGCATTGAGCGAACGAATACATCAAATACCGTGGAAAATTTCACCTCAAATAGCGTGGAAAATGACACAGACAAATTCCGGTTCGGTTTCTATTTTGGCTTCGAACGTCAGCGAGCTCGTTTTTTTTTGGCCTGGAAATTCTCGGAGTTAGCACAAGGAAGCACCGAGTTGACACGAGGTTGACGAAAGGTTGACACCGAGTATATTACCCCGTGAGCAAGCTGAAAGACCTCTTCATCATTGGCAAAGCCAAATATACGCACCGCTTGCGAGATCGAGTTGCCAAAACCGCTGAAGGTTGGGATGTAAAGCTTCTTGATCTACCCGGCCTAGCGCAACGCCGAGACCTTCACGATCTAACGATCTTAGAGCAACAAGGCTTGCAAACTAATACATTTGAAGAGGCGCTGAAGCTTCTCTCACAGAAGGTCCAGCATTCCCCATCAGCGACGTTTGTCGTTCTCGTTCTTCCTCAGCCCCCTACCAAGAATGAGCGTTATTCGATGTTGCAGCGTTTCGCTCAACCAGAGAGGGTGACGATCACTCTGGAGAACCAAGATATTCAAGACCTCTTAGACGACTTCGCTCCTAAAATCGAACTTCTGCAAAGTCCAAGAATTCCAAGTGACTACCCATTAGACGCTTTACGAAAAACCGTTCAACTGGGCAGCGCCTTACGGGAAAAGAGCGGGGCACTCTCAGCGAAACTTATCGCAGAGCTATATGGCGTCTCGCTAGCGGAGCTCAGCCGGTGGCTTGGCCGCGATCGCCAAAGAATATCTAAAACGCCAACAGCGGCGTCGCTTCAGGAAGCTCTCAGTCCTCTGGAGAGAATCGCTCGATTGAGGCTTATTTTGTCTGACGAAGATTTTCGACGTTGGCTCCGGATGGCGAATCAGCATCTCGGTAACCAGCGCCCTCTGGACGTTGTGGCCAAAGGAAAGGCGGAGGTGGTAGCGGACCTGGCATCTGACATGATAACTGGTAGGCCAGGCTGATGAAGAACGAGGAGCGCCTCAGGCGCTACTTGGAGATTTTCAGGCAATTAGCGCAACCGAAGTGTCAAACTATGCACTTAGTCCGTTGCGTTGCTCGCGATGCTTTAGAAAAACAGCAACCCCCAGATTTCCTCTTCGTATCCGGACAAGTTAACCGGTATAATCCTCGCGGTGTCCAATGCCTTTATTTCGGCGAAACCTTTCAGGTGGCGCATCTCGAGTACGTAGGGCTGCTCGGGTCGCCAACACGACTGGAGCCGCCTTTCACAACATTTACGGGCGTAGGCCGGTTCACATTTCTGGACCTAGGCCAAGCGTCCGTACGGGAGTCTCTTGGACTAACCAGGGGTGATCTACATCGAGAATGGCGAACGGCGGCGAGACCGATCAAAACACAGATCCTCGGGCTCGCGCTCTCTAAGCAGAACCGATTCTGTGCAATTCGCTACCCGTCAGTCGCAGCTGCTAAAGCAAACCAGACTGGGTTTAATTTTGCAGTATTCGAAGAACCAATGAGGAGCGCCGGATTCTCTTTAAGAGTAGACACAGGACCGTTTTTAGAGAGCCAAAGCTGGCCTCTGTAGACGCCGGATTGCAACTGTACTCCTGGTCTTTCGGCTGGATCTGGCTTTGGCGACGTCGCCGAGGCTGCCTACTGTGTTCTATTTCATATGATATATATTGTACGATGTTATAATAACGTTATAAGTGAATGTTGTTGACAACCGGCGAAGCTGCTTGTCAATAACATATAATAATAATATTATCATAATATCATACAATATATCATATGAAATAGCTCTAGGCGAGGCTAGTTGCTGGAGCTGTCTTTTGTTATATTGAGGTGCCATGACGAACGAGGAAATATTACGCGAAGCAACATTGTTGCGTGATGCTTCGACCGACGCGCGTGAGCTGATTGAATTGTTGGCGCTGGACATTGAGGCCGGCCACGTCGCGTTGCGTTCTGCTACGCCGGAAGCGCGTGACTTAGTTCGTCGTTGGTTGGATCCCGACTTCCGGTTGACCGAGCGTACTCGGCGACTGGATCCCCATTGGCACGCGGCTGTCGAAAAGTTGCGGGAGAAAGTTCGTGCCGGTCTATTCTTGGACTGAGCTTGCAGCTGAGCTGCGGCGATCAGCTGAGCGGATTCCGCCAGGTCAAACGGGGGAGCTTATCGTGCAATTTCTTACGAACCGACCATGGACCCCGATGAGCCCGTTGTCACTTCGTAGATCGTAGTCCGGCAACCGACCTTAATGGTGTTTGCGGCGACTTCTATGGGCGAATGAGGGAAGCGGCCCGCGGATCGATCAATCGACTCATTCTCCCGATTGGTACTCGTGCTGGAGTTCTTTGGAACGCTTCTTCCATATTTCGTCTGTGTTGATGGCTTCAGGTTTTGCATGGCCACCAGGCCATTTTGTTCGACTGTTGTATCTTGCGTTCTTAAAGCGAGACCGATCCAACTGGGCAGCGGACCACAAGGACCCCTGAAGACTGGCATCCCTAAAGTCGCATCGCCTAATTATCGCATATTCTGCACATTGTGAGTCACGAAAATCCGTGCGCCTACAGCTGCATCGCGTCATTGCTATTAGATCGAGCCTGGTACTGGTGCCGCTTAGATCCGCCTCATCTAAAACGACGCGGTTCAGTTTCGCTTGTACTAGTTTGCAGCCCGACAGGAGGGCATCTGCTAACGTCGTATCATTCAGAATTGCGGCCTTCAATTCGGCGCCTCGGAGGTCGGCGCGATCCAAATCGGCGTGATCCAAGATCGCATCGTGCAGTCTGGCCTCTCGCAACGTCGCTTCTTCCAGCTGGCACTTCTTCAGAACGGCGCCACTGAGATCCGTGTTTTCGAGGTTTACTCCCTGCAATGCAGCCCCCGTAAAGTCGGCACCGTGAAGATCGATGATCGGATTTCCCTTCTGAACTAGGCTCGCTTCCTTCAAGAATTTCAATATCTCGCTACGCCGCCGGGCGTCCGATCGCCGCAAAACTGAAAGTGTGAGTACACGAGCAATCGCTCTGTCACGAGGCTCTGAGCCGGATTCGTCCAAATGCTTGTCAACGATCAGTTGCGAGATCCGATCGAAATAATCCTGGAGCAATTTTTGCTGGTGATGCTCGGCAGCTATCTCTTGATTCGTTTTGCTCTCTTGTCTCCTGAAAAGGTAGGCGATGACAGCGAGGCTCAACGGGACGATCAGCAACTGCATCCAATCCCAAAGGTTTTTGGCTTTCCATCCACTCCAGTCTTTGTTGTAGCCGACCCAGATCAGCCACAAACCGGTGCCGAGGCCCAGGAGGAGGACTAGGCCTACACGGGTGGCCGACGACAAAAAGATATGTTCCAAGCTGGCGCGCAAGACCTTACGCGCAGCCCTTCGCTGGGTTCTTCTCTTCTTTTTGGCTTGCTGAACCGCCGCGACCCAACCTAGCTCGTACCGTCCGCGCTTAATGAGGTCCAGAATACCCTTAATCTTGAAACCAAGAGGCAAATCCTCGCTTATCAGCGCGAGACTTGCCCTCAACCTACCAAGAGTAGAGAGGTGGCGAGGTTCTTTAGTTGTCTTCGTCATGTGACATTTCTTTCGCGGAAGGGCAAAATCACAGCTTTTCGATAAAACTCTGGAGATCAGGCGGGAATGTCACTTGTCGGCCTAGTCTCCGAAGTGCCCTTGTCAATGACCCAGATCGCCGCGCCTCGTCCATTTTCTCCAATTGTTCCATAGTTACGCCCTCTTCAGCCGAGGCTACCGCTAGGGCTTGATTGATTTTATCCTCAGCGATCTGGACCATCATCAAAGTCACTCCGATTTCTTGATAAATCTCCCGGCCCTCTAAGAGAAAGTTTTCAGTGGGGTTATAGGGCGTCGGCAAATGCGCCCAGGCGACCACGTCTTCGAACGCAATATTGCTTTGGGCGTTGCCGATTCCGTCGGTCCAATACGCGCTTTCTTTCTGCTGAGATAACCCTTCGTGCAACCGAAGAATGTGAACAGTACCGTTTTTTGTACTGGTCAGGACGGGTTCGAAACCCGGAACCTCTTGGCTGATCGGAATCCAAATGATCGTATTTGATTGCTCCGCCATGAAATACGACATCGTCGACGTTTAGTCGTTCTCGCAAGAATCCACGATCAACTGCTACAAAGTTCTGTGTGGCAATCATCCGGAACATAGACGTATGCTAAGTGACAACCACGGAGCGGACTTTTTCATCGCGAGCTTTCGTCATAGGTTGCGAGGCCACCGTGACATGGACCGAATGCTGCTCGCTACCGTGCGGGTTAGTTTCTACCAAAACCATCGGTATTCTTTTGTCGAGGGATCGCTCCGTCCAAATCCACTAAGAGTTTGGCCACTTTCTAATTAGGCGCATAGTCCCTCTCCCATCCTGGTTTAGCGGGAAGTTAGTCAATACGCGCAACAACTTATTGATAGCAACCGGCGCTCTCGTCACAAAATTGTAGATGCGACCCGTTCAATTCGGCGAAGCATTACCCGCCGGAACCCGGTTAACTCTGTTCTCTAGAGATAAGCCCCGACCATTTCTTTACTGTGATCAAATCTTGGATTGATGAGACTCTAGGAGCATGGCTCCGCCTAACACCGGCGTTCCTTGCTACCAAGTCGAAGACGAGGAAGGCAGAATGCATTTGCTCCTTCACTTTCCAATCGAGGAAGAGAATGAAGACCGATGGTCTCTGGCGCCCTCGGATCGGGCCGGATCGGTCTTAGATCCTTTTCCAGCAGGGCAAGCGGAGCGAAAAGAGCAACGCCAAAGAGTGCGAGTAGAGTACAATGAAACGGATTCATGAATGGGAAATACGCACTGCAAATGAACATCAATGGCCTTATAGGTCACGCCCATCGAGCCGTGGCCGAGCTCCGTCAGGCTCTGGTCTTTCGTTCTTGAGGACCTGGTAATGCTCGAAACGCAGCTCTGTAACCGTCGCGTGATTCTCAGATTCAAGCGCGCTTTTGAGCGCGCAAACCGGACAGACTTCGCTGTCGCTATCCAACAGCGTGTTGCAAACCGAACACGTTCGTCTGTCTGTGGTTTTCACGGTCCTGGCCGGGCTTCCGTCCGACCCCTTCGTCAGCCAACTGGGTGTGATCTTACATCGGATGTGCACGCGTGAAAATCACCTTATTGGAGGGGCACCGCCGTATAACGTCACGCGCTTCGTTCAACGCTCCAAAGGGCCTCGGTGGGCAGCGCACACAAAACGGAAAATAGAGTACGCTTAGGTTTTTCCGAGAATCATTCGGCTAAAAAACGCTCCAGAATTCGATTACAGCTCGTTTTACAGAAAGCCCGCACCGAGAATCCCACCGCTTGTTGCGGAAGTTTCGCTGTCTTTCATGGCAAGCCTTTGTACGCCCGTCCATGAGGAGAACTGAATTCCTTATCCTACTTTATTTTCCGTTTTGTGTGCGTTTCCCGTCTAGCGGATGAGATCAGCCTCTTTGAGACTGAAATAACCGGACCGGCCAGGAGCCGATGCTCAAACAATCACGTGATCCAGCAACTGAATTTGCAAGATTCTAGAGGCATCTGAAAGCACGCATGTCCGCTTCGCTTGGAGATGGATTCCCTGAGGGATGGTTGTGCACTACGGCCGCTTGACTTGCCAGCCGCCTCCTGCCAGTCTGGGCACATGGAAACGCACGTTTCCGGCTTCAGACTCCGGATAAACTTCCCGGGGTGCCCCAAAGCGATTTCTTATCGGTAACTGAACCATGGCCAGTCCCGAAGACGAGCAGGAACTAAAAGCGATCCTGGACGAGGTGCGGCAGCTCCGCCTCGAGATAGACATCCTCAAGATGAACCCGACCATCGGCAGCGCCGTGAAGGCGGCGCTCGATCATGCACATGAACAGGTGGACTTCGAGAGGAGCGCGTACGATGTCGCGGTCCGTCCCGGTAAGATTCCCGAGAGCGCCTACAACGTAGCCGTCATGCCGACACGGCTGCCCGGAGAGGGCCCTGCTGAGCGGAGCTAGGTGTGCAGTGTCCGTGGGCTACATTCCATACGCTCCCGCGGCGGTCAGTGTTGAGGCGGGTTGGCTCGCCGCAGGACTGCCATCTCGTGTCGAGATCGGCGCCTTCCGCCATAGCCTGAACCTCCGCGATCACGAAAGCCTTCCGGAGGCGTCGCGGCTGCGCTCAGACTTCGAGCCGTTGAGCGCACACCCATGGATCGTCGCCGAAGGAATCGGTGGTTTTCTCTGGGCCGCCGTCGCCAGGGCCAACGGCTTCAGCGGCGTATTCACGGTGCTACCCTACCTGAATCCCACGTCGTGGTTCGATCTGACGGCGATCGCGGTGTACCGACGGTACGCCGATAGGCGGGATCGCGTTTTCGTGGGTTCGACACCGTCAGCACGAATCTATCGGGCACTCGGCATCAACGCGACAGTCGGCGAGCCTTTCGGCATCGACTGCGACGTGTTCCGACTACGCGACAGAGCGCCGGCTATACGCCCGCAGCTGGGGATCGCCGTGACCGGCTCGCTGCTGCTGTTCGCTGGGCGCGTCGAGCCGGATAAGGATCTGCATCGGCTCCTCAGCGTCGCGTTGAAAGCGCGGCTGCTTTTTCCAGATTTGCAAGTGGTGATCGCGACTCACGTCGTCGATCGGGAGTACCTTGCGCTGCTTTCTAGACTCTTCGCCGGCGAATCTGGTCTGCATCTTGTCGTCGATCCCAGCCGGGAACAGCTTGCGAGTCTCTATAACGCTGCGAACGCGTTTGTCACGGCCTCGACGAGCCACTTCGAAACCTTCGGCCGCGCAGCGGCCGAGGCGCTCGCCTGCGGAACCGTAGCCATCGCTCCGCGCTACGACGGATTCGCGGAAGTACTGGCGCAGGTCGGAGGAAGCCTCGTGGACGTCGAGATCGAAGCAGCCGTGCCGCGCGTCAGTGAGGCGTCGCTCTTGCGGGCAATCTACGAGGCGCTGAGCGTTCCATTCAGGGCAAGCGCGGAAGAAATATCGTCCGTAGCTTGCCAGCGGTTCTGCCGATCGCGCAATCTTCGACTTCTGAGCTACCTTGCCGATGCCACGACGGAGGCTCCAAACGGGAATGATGAAATCCGCGGATTCGATCTACAGATCCCGCAGGAATGGCGCACGGCCGTGCGCGGCATGGACGCCATGAAGCCGGAGGACGCACTCTCACACCTGTGGAACCGGCGCGAGCATCGCCCGCTGAGTGTGTTCAATGAGCCCTTTCGGGCCGCGGTCCGGAACATCCTAGCTAAGCCGGCTTTTGAATTATCCAGGACAGTGGGAGCGCCATGCCTGTGAGCATCTGGCTCGGCCTTGAGGACTGCGTGCAGGCGATCACCGAATGCTGGCCTCGCTCGGTGCTCGACGCTGGAATTGGCTTCGGTCTGTTCGGGCACCTGCTACGCCAGTATCTCGATGTTTGGGAAGGACGAATTCAACGTGCAGAATGGCGCATTCGCATCGATGGTATCGAGATCGATGCGCGACGTATTCAGCCCCATGCGCACTGCCTCTACGACGACCTGTTTGTCGGCGACATCCGAGAGCTCGTGCCGGTACACGCGTCGCGAACGCCGTATGATGTCATTCTTTTCGGCGACGTGCTGGAGCATCTGCCGAAGGACGATGCCGTCTGCCTGCTCCGCAAGTCGATCGCTCTCGCCATGAAGCGGGTTATCGTGCGGATTCCGCTCGGAGACGGCTGGCGCAAGCAAGGCCGCGACGAGCCGGATCACCACCGCTCGACGTGGTCGCTTGAGGACTTCGCCGGACCCGCTGCGATGATCAGGCAATACCACTACATCGGGAATCCCTACGCGCTCGTGGTGATCGACGCTCCGGCAAACCGCGGACTCACGCTCGAGAAGACGGACCGTGGCCTTCTGCAGATCGAAGAACGTGTGCGGCGGCTCGTCCGACAACGAGGGGACGTATGAACATGAACCGCGAGATCACGCTGATCGTCAAGGTGACGAACGCCTGTAACATGGCGTGTCGCTACTGCTTCATCGAGCCAAGCGTCTTCCACAAGACGATGGTCAACGAAACCGCGAGGCGTGTGGTCAGGGTGTTTCTGGACTCGGACTGGTTCGAGTCCGTCCACTTTGTGTGGCATGGTGGGGAGCCACTGCTGCGCGGACGCCGCTTTTTCGAGGGCATTCTCCAGGAGCAACGCAGCGAACGGACCCGGGTCGCCTATACGAACGCTATTCAGACGAATGCGACACTCCTGGACGACGAAATGCTCGTCTTCCTCATGCAGAATGAGATCGCCATCGGATTCAGCATGGATGGCCCCAAATTCCTCACCGACGCGTCGCGACCGATGCGCAAGGGACCGCTGATCTCCACGCATGAAATCACGCTCGATGCCGCCGACCGTCTGCGGCTCCATGGCCAGGCGCCGGCCGCGATCGTCGTGATCAGTCGCGCCAACGTAAATCATCCGGACAAGGTCTATCGCGAGTTCAAGAACCGCGCGATCGACATGAAGTTGAACCCGCTCGCAAGGTCCGGGCTCGCGGCGACGCCGGGGACGGCGTTGGACATTAGCGCCGAAGAGTACGGGCAGTTCATGACCCGTATCTTCGATGCGTGGTTCGACGATCCGGAGCCGACGATTTCCATTGAACCCATCCGGCAGCACATCGCGCGCATCCTCAATGTGCCGGGCGTCGTGCATTCTTGCCACTTCACCCGGGGGTGTCATCACAGTTTCCTGGGCATTGCGCCCGACGGCGACCTCTACCCGTGCGGTATGTTTCAGGGCGAGCCTGCGTTCCGCTATGGAAACATCCACTCGATGTCTCCCGAGAGCATCGCGACGACCGCGCTGTTCGGCAGAATCGAGGACCGTGAGGCACGTGTGCTCGCGGGTTGCTCCAAGTGCGCATTCTTTGACCTCTGCTACGGCGGGTGCATGTTCCATTCGCTGAAAAACAGCGGATTGTTCGAAGAGAAGGACTACTACTGTGCCGGATACAAGCTGTACTTCGAGCACGTCCTGCGCCGCATTCACGCCAATCTACGACGCGCGTCGGGTTGGCTCTGAACCAAAATTCGTCGGCATTCGCGGCAGACTGTTGTCGATTTTTTTCGCAATAGGTCTTTTTGCTCGGGAGATCACCGGGCAACTCGGGATTTTCGTCGGTACCTTCAATGCAGTTGGGCAGTGAGCGTCAGTGCAATCCCACCTTTCGTGCTTGGACCAGCTACTATGAATATTTTATCTACGGCCGAACCGAGCGGCCAGTTTGCATCTGATTAGCCGCAATTTCGTCCTGGAGTTTTGCGTGGCGCAGCGCAACAACGGCTTTATCTCGTGCAGCAACCAGCTGCGGATAGATCTGTTCACGTTGTTTGCGGGCCTCAGTCCCTTCTACCCGGCGGTCGTATTCTTTGATGGCGTCAGCAAGAGAAATCCCTTCAGGGATGCCCTGTTGCTGTTGGAGTGAGCAAAGGTACTTCTGGATCTTCTCGGCGTCGGCCGCGGCCCGGAAAATCTCTAACGGGTCCTCTTCGAGAACTGTGATCCAACTGGCAACATAGGCAGCGTGTTGACTCGGATCGTAGCCGATGCCGAGTTCCGAGCTGATAATGAGGCTGGCTATCTCCGCTCGCAGCTCTTCGCGAGCATATCCCACCGGTCCATAGAGATTCTTCATGTCGCGATTGAGCCGGCTTTGATGGCCGGTCCAGTGGCCCAGCTCGTGCAGAAGAGTGGCATAGTAGTCCGCCGCAGACGGAAAGCGTTCTCGACCAGGAATGTGAATCGAATCGGTCAACAAGTCGTAATACGGATCCGAGCGTGAATCGTGCGCTATGTCCGCTTTGGAAGCTCGGGACAATACGTTCGGCTTCCTGGATCGGATCCCAAGAGCATTCTGGCGCTTGGTAGGCCGCGATCCCGTCGATCTGTGCGGCATTGAACACGGACGCCAGAAAAACATGCGGGCGTTTCAGTGCATCTGTGATTTCTCGAAGCGAACCGAGGTGATCTTTGCCATAAAAGTAGCTGCTCGCACCCGTGGTTTGGCCGAACGACCAATAGGTGCTTGTGCCGTCGGAAACGAGCTGATCGACAATTCCTACGGTACCTGGGTCAAAGTCAAGCTGACCCAAGAGCAAGAGTTTGTGATTGGTAGCTACAACCCGCCTGAAGGTAGCCGCAAATACTTCGGCGCTTTGCTAGTCGGTTACTACGGCCAGGAGGGCCTCTATTCGCTGGCAGAGTCGGGACCGGCTTCTCCGAAAAAGCCTTGGCAACCCTGTACGAGGGCATGCAGAGGATCAAACGCGAGACTTGCCCCTTTGTTGACCTACCCGTCAATCTGAAACTCAAGTTCTTCTATGACTACGTGGTCGTCGCTCTCCACATCATCGCGCGGCCCTGCAACTTGGAGGTTAGCAGATACTGTGGCGACGTTTGGAACGCTTCCCGACAGGAATACTTATGCTGGGATGACCGTAACTCCCACGTTGTGGAAACCCACCCCGCTGCTTAATATCACTTGGTTCAGGACCAAGCTCCCTGAACGGGGATGGACACACCTCCGATCATTATGACACTATTCAATTCCTCTTTTCGTCAAATGCTTGTCTGCGTCTCTTGACCTAAAGTTGTGAACAGAACCGTCGGGCGTACAGAATCGATCTACTGCGAAGCGCCGCATCTCTAGGGTATGGCGTTCACATTGATCGGTTGGATGATTGTTTCATTGCCGCTGCCTAGCAGCCGCACAAAACAGCGGGTTCCATTAACTTCTTCACTATTCGCAGCAAAGATGATGTTGAAGCTTGGTGTTTGTTTGGGGTCTATTGTTGTACTGTTGATCACCACCTCGGCTCCGTTGGATGCTTGTTGGACGAGCTCCACATCAAACGGATCGCTGTCTCCAGCGGATAGTACGTTTCCGCCTACGAATACTCCATTGCCTCCAACACAAAAGAATCCCTTTGCTGGCAATCGAAACATGCTGAAGAAGTCTGCGGTAGCACTGACACTGCCTAATCTCCTGTCTCCTGGATTACATTTGGCTGACATTTCCTACCTTTACTAAAATGTGGTCACGACAAGAATTGGTGCACCAAGACTTTTGGGCATCAATTGTTGCCGCCCACATCAATGGTGAAGTTAGCGAACTTAAGAAAAGTTTGAATAGAACTAACGGGCGCCGCGCCGTCGCGTCGCTAACTGACCCGCATGAAGAAAAACTCACTGTTTGCTTCTCGGAGAGCCCAGATTTTGCCGCCAGGGATTTGACGCTTCCTGCTCTATCGCTGCAGGTGTTAGCCGTGCCGGTTGGCGTTCGGCATCGGCTCGCCTGAGGGCACGAAGAGCCGTCCGGCCGATGCGGACAAGAACATAGCGATGGTGAATTTCGGCGGGATCCGGTCTTTAGTCGTCCGGGTTCAAGGAAATAGGTGGAGCCAACGATCGCGGCCGGCCTGATTCTAGATGGGGAGACCACACGAAACGGAAAATAAAGTACGTTTGTGCGCCGGGAGATCGACAAAGAGTAAAGAGTGAAAGTCTCTAACAGTGAAGGAATAGCAAACCAGACTGGCCCCGAGTCATGCGTAGCGCATCGCGAGGTGCGAGACGAAGCGTTG
>JBKPCS010000203.1:0-13373 GCA_046727495.1 bacterium
ATATTGCGCCGGGACGTATTTTGCTCTGAGAAATGGCAGTATCTCCTGAATATCTAGCCCTCCTTCGAACCGGTGTCCGCTCGTCGCCGGAATGGAAAGAGGCGTGGGACCGGATCAACGACTATCTGATCGCGTTGAACATGCCCCCGAACGTCGATCGAGAGTTGATCCTACTGAATAGTTTCGAACGAGCTATTGCCCGCAAAAGGGAGGAACCGTTTGCGCCGGCGACACAGCTGGCATTCGAAGAAGCGCAAAAGACATTGGACCAATCGCTGGGACATTTTGTCCATGAAGAGGTGCCCGAGGAGCGCCGCTCGATTGAGGAACGAGTGCGACTTTACCTGGTTGAGAACATCGACAGAAGTCTGCTCAAAAAAGAACAGGTCTCTGAGCAAGTGCAGCAAGCCCTTAAAGAAGTCCGGCTGCAACCTGCGCCTAGGATTCAAAGCGCCAGTATTACGCCAAAGCCGCTTGAATTCTCCAGGGTAGGAAAAGCAATAATCCGGGCTGCCGATAAGCTGTCACCGATCGGCGCGAACCGGGTATTAGGGTGGGTCATTGGACTAATAATTCTAGGGATTCTGATCTATCTGAGTCTATAGCAGCCTTTAGCGGTGGACCTGCCTTGTTCCCGGGGCCGAGCGGGCGCCGCCACACCGCTCAAATCTTGGCGCGAAACCTGCTTTTAAATCCGGTTGGTGTCCAAAATTCGAATGCAGAATGCCTCCGGTTAACTGGACTTTCTTTTCTTTTAAGCGTAGGCGGATTATAGGTTTCCGCGCGGCGGAATCCTTTGAACAATTTGGGGGCACGTGCGTCAGAAAAAAGGCACATTTTATGAGTGGAAAAACCAGATCGATCAGCCTTGTTGAAGCCGGCCGTTCTGCAGCGCTTCAAGAGGCTTTTCAGGCGGAAATCAGAAAGCGTCGCTGGAGCGTCTGGCTGGTGACGCTCGGTATTTCTCTTCTGGGAATCTGGTTAATGTCGGACATGTTGGGCGCGACAGGCTGGAGTGCCTTGGCCGTTGCTCAACTCGGGGTCTTCGCGGTGCTTTTCACCGCCCTGGCGTTCGGATTTACGCAGGCATTTGTCGGGTTCCTCGCGCTCGCTGATGGTCACGAACCATATAAGATCACAAACACGCTCGACGAACAGACGCCGCTTGCTTCAACGGCGGTCGTGATGCCTGTTTACAACGAGGACGCGAAGACGGTTTTCGGAAATATCCGTGCCCTCTACGATTCGTTGGGAGAACGCGGTGAATTGGAAGCATACGATTTTTACGTGCTCAGCGATTCCACCGATCCCGCTAAAATCGTCGAAGAAGAGCTGGCTTGGGCAGATCTTTGCCGGCAGAGCAACGGGTTTGGAAAGATTCACTACCGGCGCAGAAAGCTTCCAGTAAATCGTAAGAGCGGTAATGTGGCCGATTTTTGCCGCCGATGGGGGCATCGCCACCGTTACATGGTGGTGCTGGACGCCGACAGCATCATGACCGGTAAAGCGGTCTCCTCACTGGTCCGCTTGATGGAGACTAATTCGCGAGCGGGAATTATCCAGACAATGCCGCGATTGGCGAAGGCAGAGACTTTGTTCGGCAGAATTCAACAATTCGCGTCGCGTTTATACAGTCCGATTTTTGCAGCCGGTCTGAACTTCTGGCAGCAGGGATCAGGAAACTATTGGGGGCATAATGCCATTATCCGCGTCGCGCCTTTCCTGGCGAGTTGTGGTCTTCCTGGTTTGCCGGGTACGGAACCGTTGGGCGGTCGTGTGCTCAGTCACGACTTTGTTGAAGCAGCCTTGATGCGCAATACCGGCTGGGATGTCTGGTTTGCGTACGACCTGGAGGGCAGCTACGAAGGGTTGCCGCCCAATATCACGGAATACGTGAAGCGCGACCGGCGCTGGTGCCAGGGCAATCTGCAGCATATGTGGTTTCTGCTGGCGCGGAATGTCAAGCCGATCAGCAGGTTGCACCTGGTTCAGGGCGTCTTGGCATATGCGTCCTCTCCGTTACTGGCCTTGTTTGTTCTTTTGGGAGCGATCCAGGCGATGCTGGCGCATCTGCATCACAAATTGGAACTATTTCCAGCCGCTTCGGCAACGGTTCTTTTCTTGCTTACTGTGGCCTTGTTGTTTGGGCCAAAGATCTTGAGTCTTATGCACGTTTTTTCCAGGCGTGAAGAAGTCAGGGGTTTTGGTGGAGTGAGGCGCATACTGGCTGGTGCTGTTTTGGAAACGCTGTTTTCGATCGTGGCCGCACCGGTGCTTGTGTGGTTCCACACCCGCTTCGTTTTGCGGAATCTGGCCGGGCAAACCGTGAGCTGGAATACTCAATCTCGCGATGGGGGTACAGGCTCGGGCTGGTGGGATATCGTCCGAGAATATTGGCCTTTGCCGGTGGCAAGCATCCTGTTAGGCAGTGCGGCGTGGTGGATCGGTCCCGCCTATTTTGCGTGGATCTCGCCTCTCCTGATCGGATTGCTTTTGTCCGTGGTTGTGGTTCAGGTGAGCGGCCGTCGTGGGATGCTGCGGGGACTATTTCTGACACCGGAAGAGATCGAGCCCAGACGTGAGCTTTCACCACGAGCGAACCTCCAATTGCGTGACGGAGACCAGTTCGTCAATGCGATCGTCGATCCCTTCTATAATGCGGTCCATGTCGCGCTTCAGCGCGAACGAGGTAACCGGTCTACGGCTGTTGAGGAGTATATCTCGTCGCTGGCCGACAAATTGTTCAAGGAAGGTCCTGGCGCTTTGACTGCATCGGAAAAGCGTGCGCTCCTCGCGAACGGATCTGTGTTGGCAAGTTTGCATACGTTGGTCTGGAAGACACCTGCTCAGTTGTTGAATCCTGTCTGGGTAAAAGCATTGAAGCAGTACGCAGTGGGCAGGCCGGACGTGCCGCCGGCTGAGACTTCAACGGCAGCAGCGTAGGACCCGGGGTTTCCGATCGCTGGTACCTCCCGTCGACCTGGAAGGTCAATCCGGACGATTGCGTCGGCCAAGCTGCTAGTCCCGCGGCCGCGCGTGCGCGTCAACTTGAGAATCTGAACAAGGGTTGTGGTCACGCGCTGGGCGGTCGATCTTCTAGATCGACCTTCTTCGAAGTCCTGGCGTCATACAACAGCCTTGTCAGGACGTTCGCGGCGCTCCCGGCGTTCTCGTGCGTTCTCGGCGTTTATACGCTCGATGCTCGGCCCCGAAATTGGTACCAATAGTCTGGTGGCAGATTCGCGTCCCCAGGATTCCAGGCGAAGGCTGGACAGTCAGGTAGTCAATATCGAGCTTACGCTGACGAGCATCATTCAAGGGGTCGCCCTTTCATTTTTAACAGAGCATTCGCGCGTTCCCCTGACCCAACTCAGATTCGAGTACTGGATCTACATGGCAAACGGCTTGCTTATCCTGTTTTTGTTCTGGTCAAGATCTGTAGTGCACACGCTAACCGTAATCCGGTGGCCGATTGAGTTTAGTCACAATTTCCTCTATATCGGGTGCACCTTGTTTGAAGCGATTGCGTTTACCGAAGTTCAGGACCCGTTTCTCTGGTATCTCTTTAACGCGATCTTCGCATTTGCGGTTTGGATCCTGTTCATTGTCGACACCGGTATGATCCGGAGGCAGCAAACTAGGACAACTGAGTTACGCTCAAGAATCATGAGCGACCAACGAATGAACATCCGGCTATTGATACCCGGTTTTATCGTGTATCCGTCGATCGCAGCGTTCTCCATCGCAGTATGGCCGAACGTTTTTCTGGCAGGGCGAATGCACGTGGCTTTCGGAATCATTCAATTTGTGGCTCTATTGGGCTATCTGATTTATGTGCTTCGCTTTTTCGCGTTGCTTGCGCGCATAATGATGCCGGTAGACCGGGCTGATATAGTCGAAGGGCGGTCAAGCGAACGCTCGACAAAATGAGGAACGCGGTCTTTCTTTACACCCTTCTCGATGAAACGAGCGATCATTGGAGGGGTGGTAGCGATTGTTGCCATCGCACTTGGTGTTTTTCTTTTTTTGCAATGGAACCAGAAACCGATTCCGGCTGGTCAGGTCGCACCGGCAAACTCTGTCTTCTACGCTGAGATTCCACATCTGCGTGAGACGGCCAAACGATGGTCTAAAACAGCTTTTTACCAGATGCTGGCCGAGCCGTCGGTGCAGCGTTTTCTCAAGCGACCTTTGGCGAAAGTGCCGGCAAAAATTCAGAATGCGTGGGCAGCCGTGGCAGGATTGCATCCGAGCGCTCTTTTTTTCAGTACAATTGATCCCGACAAGCAGGATTGGATCCTTGGCATCGAGAGTTCGGCCGGGCATACCTCGTGGTTGAAAGAGGTTGGGACGATAGGAACCGATATATTCGGCCGGCAAACCAAAGAATTGCCAGCTGCGGGAAACGCCGATTCAGACGATCTGGTTGCAATTAAGGCAGGGTCCTGGGTCTTGCTCGGGCGTCACGCTGATACTTTACGTCAGGCAATTGAGAACACGAAAAATGCTGGCGGCGGTATTCAATCGGCACAATCGTTTCAAGAATGTCTGGCGAATGTTCCGGCCGAGCGAGATCTCCTCTGTTTTCTGCAGAACGGTCCCTCATTTGATCTGCGGCAGAAAGCTCCGGGTCAACTCCTTCAGCAGCGTGGGACTGGCGAGATTCGAGCTGTCCTGGCGACTAGCGTATTCGAAGGAACGCGCATCCGGGACACGGTTTTTACTTACACGGAAAACAGTGAGAAATCGGTACCGCTTGAACGCCGGGCTTTGGCCATTACTAGCCCGGGAACGATTGGTTATCTCGCTGCGCGAGCCGGGCTAACAGGACTGTGGCGGCTGAGCGACCAGTTGGCGGATTCTTGGCAGATTGCGGAAACGCTGCGGAACTATCTCGATCAAGCTCGGTCTTTCGGAATCGATCCGGAAGATTTTGATAAGCTTATTTCGACTTTCGAAATCGTCGTGGATCGCGACGAACGGACTGATGGACTAAACATCCTTTTGCTTCTAAGGGTAACGGATCCGGATCTGTTTCATCGCGTCATCGACGACGTAGCAAATCAAAAATTTCCCGATAGCTGTTCCAAGATCGATATTTCAGGAATACCTGCTTATAAGATGCAGTTGAACGCGCGCGCGGCCATCGTGTTTGGTGTGATCGGACACGAATTGTTGGTTGCCGGAAATGCCAACGTCTTTTCTGAGGCAGTGCAACGATTGCACACGGGCGTAGTCGGATTAGAAAAAAACGACCAATACAAACAGATCACTGCTCTGGTTGGCCAGCCGGACGACTTATTCGTGTATGTCGATACTAAGAATGGATTCGAAAGATTCTACAATGCGTCTCGGCCGATGCTTGCTTTTGGCGCTGCGTTGATCCCTTCCTTGGCGGAATATGTGGACGGTGCTTCCCTTCCGGAAACTGAGGAAGTAAGCCGTCACCTCAGTCCGATCGTGCTTTGCCGGCATTGGACGAAAAACGGGGCGATCGATGAGTCGGTTGGTCCGGTGACCGCGTACGAGGGCTCGGCGCTTTTGCTCGGCGCCGCTTTGACAATGGGACTTGTGAAATGAGTGCGAGTGTGAGTGTGAGAAGTGGGACATACCAGCGCCGGTTTCGTGCGCGAAAAGCCTGCGTTACTCGCACTCACACTCACACTCAAAGCACGGGCTTCCTTTTCAGCATCGCGACGAATGCCCGCGAGGCGGAGTTGTGATTTCGACTTCGTCGTTGGATCACGCCGATCGGCCGCCACATGTCAATGGACTCAATTTCCACAGCAACCAGGCTGCCCAACTGGCATTCTTCCTCTACGGTTGCTGACGGAACAATCGAAATGCCGTCCTCGATTTCGACTGCCCGCTTAACTGTCTCGATATTGTCGAACTCCATTGAGCGTCGAATGGTAACTTTGTTTGTCTTGAAAATTCGGTCGATCGCCTTGCGCGTCGGCTGATCAAACGCGAACGAAATAAATCGCTCCCGGTCCAAGGCGTTTATCGACACGCTCCGACGCCTGGCTAACCGATGAGTAGGAGGGCAGATCAATACGAGTTTATCTTTCCACAAGTTGTCCAGTGACAACCCCCTGCGCCGCACCGGAAACGCAACGAGTCCGAGGTCGGCTCCACCTTCAGATACACGCTGATACACCTGAGCGGATCGCAAGTACTCCACCTTTACATCCACTGACGGATAGGCTTTACGGAACTGTTTCAGATTTCGTGGCAACTCGTGTAACCCGATACTGTAGACGGTTGCGATCAGGAGCTCACCCGCGACCACAGACTGCAGCTCCTGCAAACGGTCGCTAAGGCTGTCATAGGCGCGCAGAATTTCTTTGCTAGCGTTCAAGAATGCCCGGCCCTCGGTCGTAACAGAGAAGTGCTTCTTTCCTCGCTCGATCAGCGGTACTTTGAATTTTTTTTCAAGCGCCCGGATTTGTTGACTTACCGCGCTTTGCGTGATGGCATTCAGCTCGGCAGCTTTCGAAAAACTCGCCGTTTCGACAAGGTCGCAAAAGATCTTAAATGTTTCGATCTGCATTGACAGTCGTTGATCCTTGTGTGCGCACAGAATAAGTTCTGCTAATAGACCAGTCAATGGAACCTGAAGAGATTGCCGCGAATCTGGAAAAGGTGCGGACGACCATTGCCGAGGCCGAGAAGAAGAGCGGTCGCACCGCGGGAAGCGTTGAACTGGTTGCGGTGACCAAGACGCATCCCGCCGAGGTCGTGCAGCGTGCGGTCGATGCGGGTCAGCTATTGTTTGGCGAGAACCGTGTCCAGGAGGCAAAGGCGAAGATTCCCGAGCTCCCGTCGAAGTTGCGCTGGCACTTGATCGGTCATCTGCAAAGCAACAAGGCGCGCCTGGCCTTGACGCTTTTCGAGATGATTCACGGCGTGGACTCGATTGATCTTTTGCAACACCTGAACCGTGTGGCCGAGGATCTCGGCGTCTTTCCGCGTGTTTTATTACAGGTGAATGTGGCTGGCGAATCGTCCAAATTTGGTTTCCCACCGCAAAAGCTGTTGAGCGAGGTTGAGTCCATCGTGCAGATTGATCGGGTCCAGATCGAAGGGTTAATGGCTATTCCCCCGCTTGTGGCTTCTCCCGAGCATTCGAGGAAATATTTTGTGCAATTGCGCGAGCTTCGCGATCGCCTGGAGCGAGAGTTCAAATTCCCTCTACCGCATTTGTCGATGGGAATGACTGCCGACTACGGCGTTGCCATCGAGGAAGGGGCGACGTTGGTACGGGTCGGTACGGCGATTTTTGGAGAAAGAAAGTAGGGGGACGAGACGGCGAAAAGCCTAACCGACCGAGCTATTTGCGCTTCACGTCCAATGCCTTGCGAACCTCGGTCAAAGGCAGGCAGTTGATGACGTCTTTGCTGGTGAGCCAGCCTTTTCGAGCGGCCTGGATGCCGAACCAGAGATCCTGCAAACCGCGGGTGGAATGGGCGTCCGGATTAATGGAACAGAGTACGCCCTTTTCCGTAGCGAATTTCCAGTAGCGCCAATCCATATCGAGCCGCCGGGGATTTGCGTTCAACTCGATGATCGTCTTTGTCCGGGAGGCGGCTTGAATTATGTCGGCAAGATTTACCTGGTAGGGTTCGCGAGACAGTAGCAAGCGTCCAGAGGGATGTCCCAGCATGGTGACGTACGAATTTTCCATCGCTCGAACCATTCGGTCCGTCATCTCTTTTTCGGGCATTGTGAATGATCCGTGGATGCTGGCTACCACAAAGTCCAATTGTGCCAGGATCTCATCGGCGAAATCGAGGCTACCGTCCTTGAGAATGTCGCATTCAACGCCGGCAAAAAGCTGGAAATCGTTTCCAAATTTCTTGTTTAGTTTTCTGATTTGTTCGACCTGCGCCAGAAGCTGTTTTTCGTCGAGACCATGCGCTTGAAACGAGCTTTTGCTGTGATCCGCTATCCCGAGATACTGCGTCCCGAGCTCTTGCGCGGCGCGGGCCATTTCTTCGAGCGTATTACGGCCGTCGCTAGCGGTTGTGTGACTGTGAAATGTGCCGCGCAGGTTGTGTAGCTCGATTAATTTTGGCAGCGTTCCATTCTCTGCCGCCTCAATCTCCCCAAGATTCTCGCGCAGTTCCGGCGCGATATAGTCGAGCCCCAGAGCACGATAGAGATCTTCTTCCGTATGAATTTCCGGGATTGGTTTCGGAGGCTTTTTTGAATCAGGTAGTGCCCCGAGCCTGTACTCATTGAGTGTCCAGCCGTTCTGCAGAGCTCGTCCACGGAGAGCGACGTTATGATCCTTGTTGCCAGTGAAATAGCCCAGAGCGAACGGAAATTCTTTGTTTGCCACTACGCGGAGATCGGCCTGTATGCCGCTTTTGAGCAAAACACTGCTCTTGGTCTCGCCTCTGGCTAATACGCGATCGATTTCTTTGTGAGCAAGGAAATGGTCGGTGATCCGTTCTGGCTCTTTTGTGGCAATCAGCAGGTCAAGGTCGCCAATGGTCTCTCTTCCCCGGCGGAAACTACCACCGGCGGCGATCTGAGAGACAGCGGGATGATCCTTGAAGTGAGCAAGTAGTTCGTCCGTCCAGACTTTCGCATCGGAAAGCAGGAACCGTCCGGACCGTTTCCGTCGTTGCTCGATTGCGCGCAAAAGATTTGCGGCAGTCTTTTCTCCAAATCCGGCAAGCTCGGCAACTCGTCCATCCAGGCACGCTGCCTCGAGGTCCGCAATGGTGCTGATATTAAGCCTTTCATAAAGGGCCTTCACTTTCTTTCCCGCCAAGCCAGTGAGCTCGAAAAGCTCAAAGATGGTCGGGGGAAATTCGGCGTGGAGCTTTTCGAAGTATTCCAATTGCCCAGTCGTTACGTATTCAGAGATTTTCTTGGCTATCGCGTCGCCGATACCGTCCAGCTCAACCAGAGTGTTTTCCTGGACGCGTTGTTCGAAATTACCGGAGAAAGTCTCTAGAGCTCGGGCGGCATTTGTATAGGCCCGTATCTTGAAAGGGTTTTCACCCTTCAACTCGAGTAGTCGCGAAATCATTTCCAGTAGCTCAATCGTCTGTTCCTTGTTTTTCATCTCGCGCTTTCTACTGATGGGTCGATCCCACGGGCGGTAGCCCCTGAATGCGTGTTCCAGTTATGATTCCGTGCCGGGAAAACCAGCCTTCGTTCACTTCTAAAGCGAAAGCAATTTGATCGGAAGTGCTGGGCACAGGGGTTTCGTCGAATGGTCGGAGCGATTTGATCTCAACGATTTTTCCTGCCGCATCAATATATGCGATTGAGAGCGGGATTTTGGTGTTCCGGTTCCAGAAAGCGGCAGTCTTCGGATGGTCAAAAATGAAGAGCATGCCATGGTCATCAGGCATTGAGTCTCGAAACATAAGGCCGCGCTCCGAAGTCAGGGGGGTATCAGCAACCTCCGTATTCAAAACGTTAGACTTGATGTGCAACTGCAGGGTGGCGAGACGGAAGGCGTTAGGTGTTTGTTGTTCTTCGCAAGCCGCCAAGCAGCAGGCCAAACACAAGCCAATCAGCAGCCCGAAAACTTCGCTGGCGCGAGATTTTCGGGCTGATAAGCCGCTCTTCGAGCGGCTTGTTGGACAGGTTTTTGGAACTTCTGATTTCAACTTTTTGTTAAAAGGAGGATCGCCTGGAGGTTGTCGCTTCCATCAAAGAAAAAGCTTCTATCACAAGTTTCAGAGCGCCTTTCTCAGCCTGGATTTCTCATCGAGAAATCCAGGCTATGCTCCAGCGCGCGCTTAATGTCCAACGCCTGGTCCAATGCTTCTTCCGGGGTAGGTTGGAGGACACAGTAGTGCCCCATTTTTCTGCCTGGACGCCCCTCGAGCTTTCCGTAGAGATGCAGCTTGGCAGATGGCCGGGAAAGGATCGGCAGCCAGCTGGGCGGCTGGCCATTAGTCCAAAGATCACCCAGCAGGTTTACCATCACAACCGGGCTGAGCAGGGCGGTGGAACCGAAAGGCAAGCCACAGACCGCCCGGAGTTGCTGCTCAAACTGGCTGGTGACGCAGGCATCGAAAGTATAGTGGCCAGAGTTGTGCGGTCTAGGCGCGAGCTCGTTTACCAGCAGCTCGTTTTCCTTGTTAAGGAAGAACTCCACAGCAATCAAGCCGACTACTCCAAGCGAAGAAGCAATTTCTTCGGCTATCTGTTGGGCGTGCGCTTGGATCGTTTTGCTCAGGCGCGCCGGAACGATCGTGTAGTCGAGAATGTGTCGTGTGTGGACATTCTCTGCGACGGGAAAAGCTAAGACCTGTCCCGATTCATTGCGCGTGCATACGACCGAGAGCTCGCACTGATAATCGATCCATTGCTCGATTACCGCCCGCCTTGCCATGAGAGCGAAATTGGGGGTATCGCCTGGACGGATCTTAACTTGGCCTTTTCCGTCATAGCCGAAGTCAGCGGTTTTCATCACTGCCGGTTTACCGATACGGGTGATCGCCTGGTCCAGTTCCGTTTGATTTGTGACTACCTCGAACAAGGCGGTCGGGTAACCGTTCTTTTTGAGAAACGTTTTTTCCCGTTCGCGATTTTGACAAATGTGCAAAACCTCGGAGCGAGGGTGTACCGGTTTCTCTTTGGAGATCCGATCGACGACGTCGGCCGGGATGTTTTCGAACTCAAAGGTCACGACGTCGACCGAATGAATGAACTCGTCGATCAAAGAAGCATCGGTAAACGCTCCGGTGAACTCGCGATCAGAAATCTGGCCTGCTGGACTGTCAGGGGATGGCTCAAAGGTATGGACACGGTATCCCATTCTGCGAGCGGCGATACCGAACATCCGTCCGAGCTGGCCGCCTCCGAGCAAACCGATCGTCGAGCCTGGTGGAATCATTGGGAGTGCCGGTGTTAGTGCTAGTGCTAGTTTGAGTGCTAGTTGATTTGATGCAAGGCTGCTATCCTGTCGCTTTCGGGGACAGGACACGAGCACTCACACTCACACTAGCACTCACATATGTTGTCTGACTGGGAAATTAAGGCGCGGTCGCATCGCTGTTCTCGGACACAGGAGAAGTTTCAGGACGGTGAGACGATTTATACCCTCCTTTTTCGAGATGGCGCAGGATTTCGGCGCGAGGACGTCTCGGAGAAGACGTGGCAAGCGCTCCACGGTGAGCCTGCACCATTCTCATTTTGGAAGTCGAAATACGAACCGCCTCCCCCGCCTGCACCGGAGCCGCTACCGAAAGAATCGGTCGAGGAGCTGCTTCGCCGGTTGATTCAAGAGGACCGCCCCGAACATACAAATGCGCGGTACATCCTGGCGGTCATGCTTGAGCGAAAACGCACGTTGAAGCAGGTCGATACGCAGGAAAGCGGTCAGGAACGAATTTTAATTTATGAGCACGCAAAAACCGGAGAAGCCTTCCTGATTGCCGACCCGCGCCTGAAACTCGATCAATTAGGTGCAGTACAAGAGGAGGTGCTGGGGCTGTTGGGAACGCCGACAACGCCGTCATCGCCGCCATCGCCGACAGCGGAGAACTCCGAGAGCGCTTAGAATGCGGAGAACTGAATATTACCGCAACAATGCTAGCTAAAATGAGCTCCAAAACCTCTCAGTGCGCATCTTTCGATGCCGGCGCTGTCGGCGTTGATGGCATTGTTGGCACTCCCCTCTACCTCGCCCCGATGGCAGGGGTGACGGACTCTGTCTTTCGCCGGCTGTGTAAAGAGAACGGTGCGGATGTCCTGGTGACTGAGTTCGTCTCCGCTGACGGCATTCTCCATCGGAATCAACGGACTCGGGAAATGATTGGGTTTCGTGAAGAAGAGCGACCGATTGGTGTCCAATTGTTTGGAGCCGATCCCCAGAGGATGGCGGACGCTGCGAAGGCAGTGATGGATTGGGTCTCTCCCGATTTTGTGGACCTGAATTTCGGTTGTCCGGTGAATAAGGTTGTATCGAAACACGGAGGCTCTGCGTTACTGAAAGATTGTCCTTTGCTCGAGCGCGTTGCTTCTGCGGTGGTTAAGGCGTTGGATCCGTTTCCGGTCACGGCAAAGATCCGGTTGGGCTGGAATCAAGAAATGATCAATGCAACAACGACCGCAACTATCCTGGGGCATTGCGGGATTCGTGCGGTTGCGATTCACGGCCGAACCAAGGAGCAAGGTTACTCCGGTGAAGCAGATTGGAAGGTAATTGCCGAGGTAGCCTCGAAAGCGACGATTCCGGTGATTGGCAACGGCGATATTCGTAGTGTGGATGACGTTGTTCTGCGCCTCACCACTGCAAAAGTCCGAGGACTCATGATTGGGCGAGCAGCGATGACTGCGCCTTGGATTTTCCGGCAAGCGAAAGTCTTCTTGAGTACCGGAGAAGTATTGGCTGAGCCATCTCTCGAGGAGCGTTGGGCTCATGTGCTAAGGCACTGCCGAATGGCGGTCGAAGATTCGGATTCAGAGGAGCATACGATGGCGGCACTGCGCGGGCGTTTGATGGCCTACTCGAAAGGGATGCCCGGTGGCCGCCTGGTACGCGGCGAATTGCAGCAGGTCAAATCGCTAGCGCAGCTCGAAGAGATAGCGGGAAGGCACTTGAGGAATGCCGACAACTCCGCCGTCGCCGTGGCGCCAACCTTAGGATGCGAACCGGCCTCGTACCGGCCTCTGCCCCTCGACTAGCGCAACCGGAAAAGCTTCGCGACACAATAATCGAGGAGCTCGGTCGGAAGCCGGCGGGGTATGCTCCATTCGACCACTCGATGAGGCAGGATCGCGTAACGAGCCCGCGGCCTTGGAGTGGTCAAGGCTCGCCAGATAAGTTCACCTACTTTTCTGGGCGGAAAGCCGGTTTTCGCTTCTTTCCTCGCTTGTTCAGCGAAGAAGCGAAGAGAACGGTCATAGGGTGTATTGGGAAATTGTTGGACTACTACTTTTTCCGCTTGGTCCCAGATCGATGTGACTACGGCGCGGGGCTCGATCAGGATGACTTTAATCCCGAAAAGCATCAATTCCCGACGCAGGCTATCCGAATATCCCTCCAATCCAAATTTGGAAGCGGCATAAGCGCCAGCAAATGGCATTGCCAGTCGCCCGCTAACCGAACTGATATTAACGACCCGGCCCGGCCCGCCGAGACCACTCGACTCCGTTCCGAGCAGGGGCAAAAAGGCCTGCGTGACAGTGTGAACACCTAAAAGATTGATCTCAATTTGCAACCGAAAACGCTCCAACGGGAGATATGCCAGGGGACCAAGCACCGCTATGCCGGCATTGTTGACTAATCCGAAAAGCCGCTGCTCTCCCACCTTCTTTTTGACGGCTGCTGCGGCCTGGTGCACTGAACCCGGATCGGTCACATCAAAAATGAGTGGAACATAGCTCGTGCCGAGTCG
>JBKPCS010000204.1:0-10534 GCA_046727495.1 bacterium
GTGTTTGGTCTGGCCGTCCTGCCCTTTTCTACTGCGGAAGGGGGATCATTGGACCGATATCCTCAGCACAACGAACTTGCCTCTTTGGTTAGTCAGATTCCTTGCGTATCCGATGGGTGTGATCGGCGATCGGCTGCATCATCTCGACTGTCGCCGGCGCTGCAATCCTCAACGTCTTCGGACCTTACCGTCGACGATTTTCGCCTGGCGGGGTGGCTTGCTCGTGCTGTTGATCGCACTTTCCATGCTCCATGGCGCACCGAGCAGTCAGCACGCGCCGACTGAAAAAGAGCGTGCTGAGAGAACCGATGATGAAAGCGTGGCCATCTATCGGTTGACGATCCCTCTGCTCGTCGGACCTGGAACAATCGCCACCTTGATTGTATTCGGCCAGACCGCTGTGGCAAAGGGCAAAGAAACGTCGCTGGCGTTAGGGCTTATCGCCTTTCTTGCCCTATTAACGGCCGCGCTGTTCTCGGCGCCGCTCATAGGTCATTACCTTCCTCCAAACGTTACTGCGATCACCAAACGGCTCATGGGCATGATCCTCGCCGCGATCGCCATGGAGATGATTGTGACCAGCCTGAAAGCCTCCTTTCCTTACCCGGCTAGATAGAAAGGAGGATTCAGAGTATCTATGAATCTCCATTACCATGACGCTTAAAAATTTTCTTCGTCTATCTTTCGCCGCCATTCCTGGGCTTGTTCCGCTTTGGGCACCGAATGGCAATGTAGCACCGGGTCAGATGCCAGTCGGCGAGGTATCCCTTCCCCAACTGACACAGCAACAATGGAGAATGCTCGCCCAGCAACAGCGTGCAGACCGAAAACGGTTGCGCATTGCTGTGGACCTTGTGATCGACCGTGGGCGAATCGCCAAAGCAACCGTCCGGAGCGGAAGCGATTATCCCGACATTGACAGAGCGATTGTACATTGGATAGCAACAAACTGGAGACTTGCTCCATGGTTCGTGGGTGGCGAACACTACATCGTTTCACTCGATATCGACCCAACGCTCCGGCAAGTCGTTTTTCCGAACACTTAGCCCGCACGCCACATCGGCACAACGTACTCGGAGACATCATGTGTCATCTCATAATGCTTCTAGTTACGTGAGGACGCTAGTGGCGATTTTTTGATACAAGTACCAGAATCGCATCAGCTTACAATGACATGCCCGAGCTAGTCAGTATACCGAAGGCGAGTGAGTTAACCCTTTTATAGAGCCGATGAGTCGGCGAGCCGCGAATTTCTAATATGACAAAGATTCAAAAAGCTTTGTTGCTGCTGACCGCTGGACTAGGGCTTACGGCGTGCACCAGCGAGACCGTATACACTCCCGCCCCGACCACCACCACCACCACCACCGTGCGACGCACGACCGTGAGCGAACCAGTTGTACCGAGCACAAGGACCGAAACTCAAACGACCGTCATTCCGTCGTATTGAGTTTCGCGCATGAGGATGACAGCAGCGAGGAGTGATTTCAGGATAGCCTCTGGCAGCCAAGTTTAACCTGCGATAATAAACTGGAAAAACGGGTTTGGCCCGAACGGCAATGGGCGACGGTGTGCGAGGATAAGTCGCCAAGGGAAACTGCCGGACTAGGAGCGCGCGCGCTCGTATGCGCGACCACTAAGTGCCCCCTGGAGCGTGAATCCACTCGACACCTTGATTACCCATGGCCGGGTGCAGCAATGGCCGCGACGGGTAGAATAGATCACCTGCTCGGATTTTGGTCGAATCCCGGGTATCAATACAAGGCCTCCAATGAACGAGTCCGGTCCACAGCTGTTAGCTACGGAACGGAAGCGAGTTGCCACTTTGCTTACCATTGCACAGCTTGGCTATGCTCATTGGTTTTTCGGAAACCTTTACGAAGCGGTGGCGAAGGTTCCGGATCGGTTAGTTAAGGACTACGAACTTGATGGGAACGACCGGCGTCTAGCGTCTGTTCTTAGCTCAGGCAGCCCAGTGCGCTATTATCTTCCTGCGTTGCCGGTTGTAATTGGTGGCACGTTATCGGCAGTGCTAGCCGGTTGGAGACAGCGAAACGAGCGTGCGTGGCTCGCCGCCCTCGCCGTAAGCTCGCTAGCCGGGGTTGTCATCACGGCTTGGCTAGTGCGGACCGTCAACTTGAAACTCTTCATCGCTGGCCATCCCCTCACCCGGGCCGATCAGGACCGTCTCTTACGCATCTGGTATCGAGTGAATGGTCTCCGCCTCCTGGCCGCCGGTGCCGCCTGCTCATCGCTGCGCGGCTGACCTCGCGCATCGGTCCGAGGACTCCAGGGTAAAAACGTTAGATGATTGAGGCATAGCGATCGCACAGCGATTCATGCTTCTCGAGGCCTGCAGCAGTATCATAACGGTCCACGGTTGACGGTCGACGGAAGACGGTTAACCGGTGCCGAAAGCGTCGCGACCAGTGGGTTAGCGGCCGTCGCGACGTCACTATCATTCTACACGCCTAATCATCTAATCCTTTTCCGTTGAGAATTTGCTGCATACATTTTTCAACCCTTGACTCCCGAGTTTTGGATTGTTTGGGGGCAGAAAAATAAAGAATGTATCCTCTTTGCCGTCCAGGCGTCAGTGAATCAAAAGCAGCTTTCAAGGCAGGGATTTCATCTAATTTTCTTCGAAATTCTTCAGGAACTGCGAATTCTGAAGTCTTCTTAAAAGTCACTTTCAATCCGGCTTTCTCCACTTCAATGGCTTCATGAATATAGGCTTTCAAGATGGGTTCCATCTCAACTATTTCTCGAACATTGGTGAACCGAATCTGGCGAGCTGCCTGCACATTCTCCGTTTGTTGGATTAGAATACCATTGGGATCTTTTAATAGAGCGCCTTTGCAAAACAGAAGCGCACAGAACTCTTTAAATCCTTGTATTATAATTATGTTACTGTCCTGAAACGTGTAACAAGGTTTACCCCACTTCAGTTCTTCGGTCAGCCCACAGTGAAGAATGATCGTTCGCAATTTCTTCGATTCTTCCTGCCACTTCTTGGCCTTTCTTAAATATCCATCAACCTTGGGATTCGTTCTATTCATTGATTGATTCACTGAAATAAAGTTATGACTGGTTGACCGAAATGATTTTTCTATCTGGAGGTCTGAAATACCACTATACCAAAGTCAGGATTAGAAGTCACAACGCGGGAAATATTTCATTCATGGAATGACCAGATGCAATATGTGAAAATATCGCCCCGACATGGCAAAGAGAAAGCCTGCATAGACCCATTCCTTTAACAAAGGAAATGTAGGAACTTTCGTTGGGCGATGCATGAAGCCGGGGCGAGCCTGCGATGCAAGTAGCGCAACCGGTACGAGGAATCCGCTGGGGTGAGCACTTCCGTCGGGCTCTGGTGTCGGATCATTTCCACCACCAATACAACCCAGCTAAAAAAAAGCAGGGCTAGCGGCTCTGGTTCTATTTTTCTCCGTTACCTCCTGTGAAAAGCCCGACATACTTAACGGGCCAGTGCATACAGTCGACCTAGTCGTTTGCTTGCTCATCGTCCTGGTGGTCTTGGTTACTGCGACCCGGCGGCTCAATGTTTCCTACCCGATAGTCTTGGTACTCGGAGGCCTTATTCTCTGCCTCTTTCCGCGACTACCCAAAGTCAGGCTGGAACCTGATGTCGTGTTCCTGGTCTTTCTGCCGCCACTCTTGTATTGGGACGCTCTTAACTCGTCCTGGCGAGATTTCCGCGAGAACTGGCGGCTTATTTGCCGTTTGGCGACCGGCCTGGTCTTTGTCACCACGTTGACAATGATGGTCGTTGCCCATGTTCTACTGGGTCTTCCTTGGGGATCGGCGTTCGTTTTGGGAGCAGTGTTAGGCCCAACCGATACCGTCGCAGCCGGCGCTATCCTCGATCGATTCAAGCTGCCGTCTGATTTACTGGCAGTAGTACGAGGTGAAAGTCTGCTCAATGATGCTTCGGCGCTTGTGCTCTACGAGACGGCACTGCATGTCACCGAAAGCAAATCCTATGTTTGGGGATCGATTTCGCTCGGATTTGCTGTAGCCGCGCTCGGTGGTATTGCCGTCGGGCTAGCTGTCGCCTGGCTAATGCTGCGACTCCGGAACCTGGTCTCGGATCCGGTAACCGGTAATACGATCGCGTTGTTGACCGGCTTTGCTGCGTATTTGCCCGCAGACGCGTTGCATGTGTCAGGTGTGTTAGCAGTTGTTACTGCCGGCCTTTATCCCGGCTGGACTAGCGCTTCCACCTTATCGGCCAAGACGCGACTCCAATCGATTGCGATCTGGCAAGTAATCACCTTTCTATTGAATGGACTGTTATTCATCCTCATTGGACTCCAACTTCGAACGATTGGGGACTCGCTGTCAGCTGGCTCATGGCGTTCGATTATCTTCGGCTGTCTGCTTGTCAGTGGAACTGTGATCCTCGTTCGGATCTTGTGGGTGTTTGTTTCGGCCTATTTTCCCCGACTGTTCCGCCGGCTTCCTGTTCGCGAACATTATCCGCCCTGGAAACAGGCTGCTTTGATTTCGTGGGTAGGAATGCGGGGCGGCATATCACTGGCCGCAGCTTTGGCGATCCCCAGCACTTTGGTTGGCGGCTCACCTTTTGTCGGCCGCAATGAAATTTTGGTTTTTACGTTCGCGGTGATTCTGGTGACGCTTGTGCTCCAAGGTCTCAGTTTGCCATGGCTGCTTCGCCAATTGAATTTTACAGGTGAAGACTTCGAACGGGCGGAAGAGCGGCGAGCCCGCCAAACAATGCGGGATGTCGCGCTCCATTATCTTACGTCGGTTAGCAAAGGCGACGAGATCCATCAGCGCGCAGTCAAGCAGCTCCAGGACGCCTACCGCGATCGAACGGACGACTTTGAGGTGGCTCGCCAAGGAGCCGCTGAGAAACCGATAGCCCATTATATTACCTCCCTCGTCTCGATTGAGCGCGAAGTAATCGGAATGCAACGGACTGCCTTAATTGATTTGCGGAGCCGCGGTAGCATCGGCGACGACGTGTTGCGCCGGTATGAACTCGTGCTCGATCTCAAAGAATCCCAGCTGGAGGAAGAAGAACGCCTTTGGAATGCGTGACGTGGCCGCAGATTCCAGCTGCGGGCTACGGTATTCAGGGACCAAGCGGTTGGTCCCTGGCAGGCCGGTGACGCTTGGAGAGCCGCTGTCAATCACGGGCGTGGTGCTGCGATTAGCCAGCGCGCAACACCTACTTCAATGTAATCTCGCGAAACAATTTCGACCCATAGATCTCTCGCATCTCCGTGCGCTTCGCTGCGAGATCTTTCGGAGCTTGGTCTAAATTTGAACCAAATATTTTCTGCAGAGCCGCATCTTGCTTTGCGCGGAAACCGTCTAGCGCCGCCATGTTTTTGACCTCAAACATCAGAATAAGGTCGAAATCCTGAGGGTTCGCGTTCTGCCCATAAAGGATTTTCGAAGAAAGGATGTAGCCCTCTTTCTTCCCCTCGTCGGTTAGAGCCTGCCAAGAGGTCTTAAGCGTCTTCAGATAATCGTCGTCCTGCCCTGGCTTGGTTTTAATGAACGAGACTTGCCACACGGAACCCTCCGTGTACGGTGCAGAGTCTTGAGCCATGCTTGATTGCAAAACGCTGGTGAACAAACAAACAGCAAGAGCCAGGCGAGCTGATGATGTCGCAATCGTTTTCATAGTGATGGACGAATATGAAACGGAGGGAACGAGCGAGCGATGATGCTAACGATTCATTAGCCACGGAGCAATAAGCAATTGAACTCAACCAATCTTCCCTTCTCCCATCGCAAAAGCCTGGCGCTAGTTTTCTCTGCTACACGGCCCGTAACTCCTTGAATTACTGCAGGGCGTGGTTTCTTAATTATCCCCATGAAAAAGGCCTTGGTAGCCGGAGCGCTCGGCGTCACCGGTCGGACGGTGGTTAACCATCTCGTTTCTCTTGGTGATTGGGAAGTGATCGGGATATCGCGGCGAACCCCTGAATTCCAAACCTCAGCTAAGTATATCACGGCCGACCTGTTAAACCGGGCTGAGGTTGAGTCCCGGCTAAGCGGGATCGGCGATGTTACGCATGTTTTCTATGCGGCACTGTATTGGGGAACCAACGTCTTTGATGAGGTGGCTCCTAACTTGGGCATGCTCACCAACGTGGTTCAAGTGGTCGAGCGATTCTCGAAAAAGTTGAGAAAGGTGATCTTATTGGAAGGCGCCAAGTACTACGGCGCACATCTGGGACCATATAAGACCCCAGCCAAAGAAAATGATCCGCGCCATCTGCGGCCGAATTTCTATTACGATCAGCAAGATTACCTGGAGGAGCGATCGGCTGGAAAAACGTGGTCCTGGTCAGCGTTGAGACCATCTTTAATCTGCGGCTTTGCCGTGGGCAATCGGATGAACATGGCGACGGTAATCGCGGTATACACCGTTCTTTGCAAGGAAATGGGGTTGCCTTTACGATTCCCGGGGTCGACCAGAGCCTATAACGCGCTCATGAAATGACCGATGCCGAGCTGCTAGCAAAAGCTGTCGTTTGGGCCGGAGAAAATGATCGCTGTGACCGGCAAGCGTTCAATATCACCAATAGTGACTTTAATCGATGGACAAATCTGTGGCCGCGCATCGCCGAATTTTTCAAGATGGAGTATGCACCCCCGCAGCACTACCCCTAGCCCAGTTTATGTCGGACAAAGAAACGGTCTGGAACCGGCTAGTGAAAAAGCATGGCTCGCTAGAATACTCCTTTCAAGACGCGGTCTCCTGGCCCTTCGGAGAAGCAGTCTTTAATCTGGACTACGATGTCATGTCCGATACTACCAAGTCGCGGCAATACGGTTTCCACGAGTGGGTGGAATCCGAAGAAATGCTGTTCCAGCTCTTTGCTCAGTTCCAGAAGATGCGTTTCATTCCTTCGGGGGGAAACACCTTGAAGTCCTGACCCGGTTGCGCAAGGAGGAGTTTTTTCGAGAACCGTACCAACCGCTGGCCGAACTTCGGTTCTTCGACACGCATCCATGCAGAAAGATGTCACCAGATCTCCAATTGCGTCGGCAACCCTCCGCTGCTTGCCGCGGGGCTTTTTGAGATTGGTCAGCCTGAAGGTTCAACTAGGTCAACTTTTGCAACTACAATCGGGACCAATCCCTCCGGATTCAGTAGCTTTCCGTTTTTGTAATGATCGATCTGGCTGTTGGTAATGAAATAGAATGTGTCCCCCACTAATGCACCGGTAGTAGGCAGTTGACTGTATTTGGTTCTGTACTCCAGCACGATCAGCGCTGTTGCTTCGGTGCGATCGCTATTCAATCGTGCCACCACAACGCGCGGACTGCCCAAACTGTTCTGCACACCAACCAGGCAATCTCTCCATGTATATAGACCATCGAATCCCGACAGCGTCATGTGTGCGCCAGGTCGGACAGGATGGATATCTGCCGGTATCGGCGTGTCGGCGTGTCGGCGTACCGGCGTGGAAATCCTTTCGCAGGCTAAAATTCCAAAAGCGTCAGCAATAAACACGGTCTTGTCATCTGGTGATAGCGCGATCCCGTTCGGATAATAGAGGCGCCGTGAGGTTCGGACCGGAACCAGTTCCGTTTCGTCCTTCGGCAATGTATAAACTTGATTGGCCGTACTATCAGTCAGGAATACCGCACCATCACGGCGAACCACGAGATCATTGAAAAGGTGATCTGATTTGTCTTTAGGCGGCCGAAATTTTCTTATGAATTCGCCCGTCGGACTGAAATGAAACAGTGCTGCATGCTCGGCATCTTCTCCTGACGCTACCCAAACGCTTCCGTCTCGCGGATCCATTCTGATGCCTAAAACCGCGGAAAGACCGTTGCGTTCTGCTTGAGCAAACTCGCTTACGATTCCCTCCTTGGAGTAGCGGATGATCCTTTTCTCATTCAGGCTTCCCAACAAGAAAGATTGTGTCCGCTCGTCGTAAGCAAGCCCTTCTGGGATTAACCGACGGTCGTCAATTGTAAACGATGCCAAACAACGGTGCACCGGCAGGTGCGACCCATGAATTGAATCCGCAATTCTCGTGAACTCCAGGCAGTTCGCCAATGGCTTGAATTCGCGGTCCAGTGGAAATCGAATCCTTGATCTGCCTGAGCAACCTCGGCGGCGAGAGCGATTGTTCTGTCAAAGTCGCCGAGAATGGCATAGTCGCTCGCCAGTTGATATTTGACCGCAACTGTCTCACACAGCGGTTCCGTCAGAAGCGAATCACATACTGCTATCTCGGCTCGAGCAGCCTTGCTCGCCACGGGATCGGGCGTCGCTGTCGGTACGCAGCTTCCGAGGGTAGAACCAGCCAATAACCACAGACTGCTGCTGGTCGCTAATACAGTCTTGTACATAAGCAGGCAGTCTATCCTATCACAGATAGGCTGCTATTCGGGACCGCAAGTTGCTCGAGCGATTCGGAGCCGTGGAATTGGCGCTCAGACATCAGTCCAGCCACTCGATGAGCCGTTCTAGACGAGGAACGGTATCTGATTGCGCCAAAGGTAGGAGGATTCCGGCCACCCGTGGAGTAGGAGCACTGGCCTACCGCTACCAACATCCTCACGTGAAGCGAAATTCCGTTAACCTGAACCATTTTCGTCTCTCCTCTCTCGCTATTCCAACATACGGAACAGCTCCTCACGAGACGGCCCGGTAGGGATAACCGCCTCGTTGGCGTCGGCAACCTCTTTGATACGGTCGACCAGTCCTGGCCGGGCCATGACCTCCTGCGGCAATGTTAGCAATGACCTCATCTCAAGGGCGGCTCGGAAGACGTCCGCATCGTACATCATCGCGACAGCAATGTGCGCACGCGGGTCTGCCGGTTGCGGGTCAGGCCGGCCCTCGATCAACGCATTCCAGTGCGCGATCCACCTCCGATCGATCTCGATGGTATTTCGGTACCACGGTGTCACTCGTGCCTCGGTCATGGAGTCGTGTGCGAGCGCGAGCGCCAGCGGGTCGTCCAGGTGTTGTCGTACTGCTTCGGCTGTGCCAACGGCGTGCATAAAGCCCATGGTGATGCCGCGCCCGAGCAACGGGTTCGTGCATGCCCAGGAGTCGCCCACAGCGACGATTCCCGTCGCTACCGGAACGTCGTCCACCACGAAACGCCGATAACGGTCGACCGTGCCGGCCATGGGGAGCACGCCGGTGATCGGCTCACCGTCGAGCCAGTGTGCATGCGATGGACATGCGGCGACCAGAGCCGACCAGCGCTTGGGGTGGCGGAGCTTCTTCAGCGCGCGGTCACCCGAGGCGGTGAACAAGGTCACCGACCAGGTGCCGGCGTCGCCGGGAAGGGTCAGAAGCGAAAA
Organism: bacterium; assembly: GCA_046727495.1. GTDB lineage: Bacteria > Verrucomicrobiota > Verrucomicrobiia > Chthoniobacterales > JAFAMB01 > JBKPBY01. Next base: position 9,340 of record JBKPCS010000204.1, read on the forward strand.
CGAATCGAAATATGTCTGCAGCCCAGCGCGGCAGATGGGAACTTCCCCGGTCGTCGAGCGAAAGAAGCGCGTGTAATAAACAAATCCCGAGTCCTCCGCCTCCTCGATCGGACGGCGAGCTCCTATGGCCTCCAGCCAGTTCGGCAGGTTGGAACGTCGTCCGGTTGCGTCGATGATGAGGTCAGCAGAAACCTCTTCGCCGTCTACAGTGCGAACACCGGCAACGTGCGGCACTCCATTCGCAGCCCGGCTCCCCGTCAGCAGACCTGCGACACAGACACCGCGACGGATAGAAACAAGCTTTTCAGCAACGGTCGCAACCGCATCCTCGATCGTCGGGCGGCGACCCGTGATCGTTGTGAACTGTTCATCACCTTGTCGCGGCGTGCGAACGGTGATGGACGGAGGAATAGTCGTGAGGAGGTCGAAGGTGATGCAGCCGGCGCGGAGCAATGCCTCTTTCACATCTGGAAGATGAGAATCGAGCAGGCGCCTTCCGGACGCGTGAAGGTAGTGCGCCTGCCGGAACTGAGCGACTCCGCGTCTTTCCCAGGTGTCCCATGCTTCCTCGGGCGAGCCGGGAAGAGGATCGTTGTCGCGTTCGAAAACGGTCACGGAATGGCCTTGGCGAGCCAGCATTATCGCCGTCGAGAGCCCGATAACGCCGCCTCCTAGTACAAGGATCGTCGACATTTCTAAACTAGGACGGAACACTAGAAATCTTGATGGCGTGAAATTTTTTGTTCGAATAGCCGTAATTATTGCGTGAACCCGTAGACACACTCGGCTTCATGTCGGTCAGCGGCATCGAGAAACCGAGGGTTAACACTTCTGATCGATAAGGACCGATTTGTTCGGCTGGCACGAGAGTTACCGCATACCGGTTTTCGATTTCGCCATGAAGTGGCCGGCCAGATGTTAGCCCAGGGCTTCAGCCCTGGGTTTTTGTTCTGGGAGACGGCGCTCTGTAGGAGCGACAGAACAGGGCGGGCCAGCAAGAAGTGGCGCGCCCAATTCTGTTGCCCTTGCAGGGCATATGGCCACTCGAATTGTGTACCCAGGGCTTCTATGAGCCGACTTTTGTCAAGTCGGTAAATTTGGGAGTCATTTCTGGTGGTTTGACGCGTGAAGAGACAAAGAGGACCCGTAGCTGAAAGCGCCTGGAAAAAGGCGTCAGCTTGTTGCTGTTCCCCTC
>JBKPCS010000205.1:0-7790 GCA_046727495.1 bacterium
GGCGGACGCGCAGGTCGCATACTGAGCGCCCAGCGCAGGGACTGTGCCGGTAATGGTATAAGCCGTGTTCCCTATCGGACATGTTGGAATAGCTCCGAAATAGCCGTCACCCGTCAAATTAGCGGCGGTGACCGCATCACCAACATTCAGAAGATGGAGGTTTTGATATCCGCGGACCGCCTTCTGAATACTGGCCATGTTGACGAGGCAGGCTGCCCTATTCGCGCCGTTTCTCCACGCGGTGACGCCGATAAACAGCACTCCGACGAGCAGCAGGATGACTGCGATCACGACGGATAACTCGATGAGAGTGGTACCGCGTTGGCGGGCCCACTTATTGTTGGTTTTGATATAGTTCATTTTAATAGTGGCTAGTAACCAGTGGTTAGTGACTGGTGACTAGAAGTATTGGTGTTAGTTTTACTTTGTGGTTTCTTTGGTTTTGATTGGTCGATTAAAACAGAGTTTTTAGCGACCTATTTGTTCTCCAGGCCAGTGACCTGGTAGAATTGTTCATACACCTCCGGTGTGATTCTTCTGGCGTTCAGCAACGCTTTGAGTTCGGCGTTCCATTTACGATTGTAGGGCTTGTTCAGCCGTTCCTCGACATCCTGGAAGCCCCCCTCGGCGTATTTGCGGATCGCGTTGCGATCTTCGATCTCCTGGATCGCGAAATATTCGCAGCAGACTACGTAACGCCCCGTCACGTCCGGCATCAGACCTTGCGACAGGATAAACGAACCGACATCGGCGAACTGCTGCAGGATCCCACGCGCCTGTTCGAGGCTGAACATCTGGCGCATGCGCCCCAGCGTTTTGCCGGCGCCGCGTGTGTGGAGCGTCGAAAGAATAAAGTGTCCGGTCTCCGCGGCTTCCAGCGCGATCCGCAAGGTCTCGGCTGTGCGGATCTCGCCGACCAGAATGATGTCGGGTTTCTTGCGCAGCGCGTCGACCAGGCCCTGCTCAAAGCTGCGTACGTGGGCTCCGACCTCCTGCTGAGTCACCAGCGCCGGAGCTGGTAAAGGGGGCGCCGAAGGTCCGGCTACTTCCACCGTGTCGGAATAGACATACTCGATCGGATCTTCGATCGTCACGATGTGCTTATTGTGGCCTCGGCGAACCCAGTCGAGCAGTGCCGCCAGCGTAGTCGTCTTGCCGCTACCAGTAGGACCGACGATCAACCCGATCCCCTGGGTTTTGCTGACGCGCTGCCGGAGCGATTCGATTACCTCCGCCGGCATCCCGAGTTGTTCGAGCGATGCAATCTTGTCGCGCAGGACGCGAACGCTCACTCCAATGCCACGATTGGAAAAGTGGGCCTGGACACGATACCGGCCGTTCTTCAGTGGGCTGCCCTGGCCGCCCCCTTCGCTGGCAAAATCCAGTTTGCGTTCCGCCAGGAATCGTTCCTCCAGATCGGCTTCCGCTTCCTCCGAGCCGATCCCGAGAAAGACTCGGCGGCTATTATAGAAGCTCTGGAGAATTTCGAAGGCGACCGCTGAACTGAGCCTCCCCCATTTCGTGATTGGCCTGGTGCTGCCGGCCCCGTTCGCGTAGATCATCCGGTCGGTTTGGATCTGCAGATCGGAGAAACCTTCGGTTTCAGCTATATCCATCAACTCCGCCAGAATCTTAGCGCCGGCACCAGTCGCCTGGGAGAGCGATCCAGTGTTGTCGCTTGCGACCTCCATTTCCGAGTCTCGCTCTTCGTAATCGACATTGACGTTCATAGTCGGCGCCAAAGGCGCAGCGGTCGAGCTCTCGGAGTTCCCTCCGCCGAACTTCAGGGTAACAGCTTTCAAAGATGGTGTAGTACCGCTCGCAGACATAACTGGGTCGTTCAGTGGCTCAATTCGACGACAATTCGAAAAAGTTTAGGATTTTTTGTAAAAGCCATGTAAACTAGGACACGATCCTTGCCGAGAATGTCGGTAGGGGCGTTCCCAACGCGCCTGCGCTTCACGGAACCAACCTGTCTCACCTGCGGAACCCGTCGGCTCGAAAAACCGACCCTGCTAAAGGAAAAGATTCGCGCGATCTTTGACCCGAACTTCCAACAGGCCGCAGAATGAGGCAGCCAAAGAAAAATTCGGATGCAAACAACCAGGCGATCGCACTGGTCATGTATCAGCCTGTCAACTCGCCGGATCCTTCGACCAGCGACGAATCAACAAAGCTGTCTAGGATGCGCTGGAACATAATAACTGGTTCACCGCGACGTACGTCATTCGGCAAATGAGCGCCAGCAATCAGCCGCTGCCGGCGGGAACGCAGTTCTGGGTTTGCTCTTCCGCCGGACTTGTGACTCTGACAGATAATAAAAGCATTTCCGTGGCCGGTCCAACACGCCAGGTTCCCGGGAGGATCAAAGTTCATGAGTGGTCCGCGTGGAACTATGGGTCCCCAGGGGATTGCACCTGGGGGATGTTGCTCTTCGTGGGATTATGCTTTTTGCGTGCTGTTTGTTTAGACGCCCTGACCGGGTTCTTCTCCGATTCTTGATCCTGGGGAGTCCCAGGCGCGTTGCGAAGCTCCATCGCGTTCGCATTGGCGCGACCTACCAGGGCAGGATCGGCGAGGTCACGTTCCGGACCAGTCATTGTCGCCTGGTTGTATTCGCTGACCGCTACCGCCCGATCTGGCCGTTCGGCTTGGAATGCGACAGGAGTAATGATGAAAGCCAGGTTCGTCCGCGAACGCGAAGTAGATTTAAAGCGAAAAGCATTTCCAACCAGCGGAATACTGCCCAGGACTGGCACTTTGTTGTTCGAGACGGAGTTGTTAATGGTCACAAATCCACCCAGGATCAAACTGTAGCCGGTGGGAACCCGCGACAGGTTGACCAAATGCGCTTCGTTGACGACAGGAAAATTGTTAGTCACCGTGGTTCCGCCAACGCCAGTCGTCGCCGGAACCTCGCTGACTATCGTCGATACCGTGCCATCAATCTGGAGCCGAATGGTCTTATCCGGCAGGATGCTTGGCGTCACCAGCAGAGCGGTACCAATCTCGCGGTTTCTAGCCGTGTCGGACGGATCAAGATAGTACCGGACATCGGTGGAAGTTTGCGGACCGGCTACAGTCGAGATGACTGTTGAAACGACAATGGGTTGGCGAGTCACCACCCTGATGGTTGTCGGCTGGTTATCCTCGGTGATGACCAGCGGCGCGTTCTCGGTGTGCGCCCAGGTGTTTTCCAACAGGGCGTGGAGCACGGCAGTTACAGTCACCGGCCCGAGTATCACGTTCGTTCCTTCGTTCCCTAAATTGGCAAGCTGATTGGTTGGGTTAATCACGCCCAGGCTCGAAAACGGCTTGAAGCCGAACGCGGCATCCAGATTGGTTTGCAGGGTGCCGGAAATGGCCAGCCCTTGTTTGCCGAAGCTCCGCGACCAATCCACTCCAATATTTTTGTCGCCGGTCGTAGTGATGCTGATGACACGCACCTGGATGGAAATCTGACGCCTCGGCACATCAATGGATCTGAGGTATTGCTCGATCTTCGGGATCACGGTCTCATTATCGCTCACCACGATGGTGTTGATCTGCGGCTCAAGCGTTGCGGTGCCGTGATCCGGTGTTAAAAAATGGCCGAGCATGCGCTGGATGTCATCCTGCCTAGGGTGAAGGTACTTCAGCTCGTATCGAAACTCTCTCTGCGGCAGCGTGACGATCTGGCTCTGGGTGAGCGCGTACAAGGTGGAGCCTCTCCGATAGAGCACCAGATTATATTGCAAGGCCAGTTCGCGCATGTTTTCCATTGGATCGCGTCCTTTGAATAGTTCGCCGCTCACTTTGAACTCAGCGATGTACGAATTCTGGAAATATTGAAGACCCGCCTGATGCGCCAGGTATTGGAACAGGTCGTTCAGAGGATAATTATCGAGCCAGAAACTGTTGCTGGTATTGCGCGTCGGGTCCCCCGGTTCCGTGTTCGGGCCGAACCTGGGCGTCGCAGTTGGGGCAACCTCCTCGGGCGGTGTCGGCATCGGCACCTCGGATTGCGGTGAAGCTTGCACCCCTGTTTCCGGGGTGGGGCTCGGTGAAGCAGCGGGAGCTTGTGCGTAAAGTGGCCAGGCCGAAATCGAGGCCAGGCATCCGAGGGCTATGAAAATAAACTTGGTAATAGGCATCCTTGTTCCATCATTGCGGTTGCCGGAGCGTTTCCGGCGCTTCTTGGAGAAAGCGAATAGTTGCGCGATGACGAGCACACAGCTTCCCGACCTGCAGCGCGGTTTCTCGCCCGACATCCGTAGGCTGGTTCGCGATGGCGGACCGTGTCGGAAGGATCATGAGCTGGTTTGTCCGAACTTGAGGGATCCAGATTTCGTCATCTCTCCGTGAATTATGAATCCGATCTTTTGCGCGCTTTTATGGCAGTCTTGGATAATTTTTTCAATAGTTTTTCTATTTTTTTCAATAGTTTTCTATGTCTAGGAAGGGGCGGTTTTCACTCCGAAGGCGCGGCAGGCCGAACCCACCGGTTTCCCGGTGAGAGACAATTCGGCACGCAGCGGGCGTCGGGTTGGCTCGCCCTTGGCGGGAAACGCGCCCCGGGTTTGGAGATTTTTTGTGGCTGGTCGGCTCGCTATTTACCGTAAGAGCTCAGTACCGTAAGAGCTCAGGCGATTGGGATTGCAGTCCCGGGCAGCAGCTGCAGAGACACATCGGAGTACCCTCCGCTAGTTTTCGGGAACGAGGCTAAAAGTAGCATAGGCTCGCCTATGCTACTTTTTCTAGCTGATCCCTTTCAAGGGCGCCGTGATAGGGTCGCCTCGCCGAGGCGACGGTGGAATTTGGTATTTTCGATGCTAGCGAGGACGCGCCTCAGAGCAGCGAGATGTAAGGATCTCAATTTAAAGGTTGAAGTCTGCTCACCGTTCTGGCCGCTTTCTCCTGGTTCTCCGCAACCTCAAATATAACCGTCAATACTATCGTGTATTCAAAGTAAACGGTTTGCCCTGGCCCCACGTGGACCGTTTGTGGATCGGGGTCGAGGAACAGTGCATCGTCGTGACTAATAATGCTATCACCCGGCAGGACAGTAAACCGATAATAAGTGCCATTCTGGATCAATAGTTCCGGACCGTGATTGAAATTGAATCCCAAATTTTCGATGGGCCAACCTGTAATCGAGCATGGGCGAAACACAATGATGGTGCCAAGGTTCGGTCCCGCCGGCGGTCCCGCCCTGATTTGCCCGGGCGACGCGATCGTCAACACCGTGGCGATCGTCAATAAGGCATTTTTTATTTTCATTTACGTTCGGGTCATCCTGATTGTCGGCGTTCGATACGGAAATGGTTTAATCGAAAGGGCCCGACCCTGGTGGAACCATGGCGAGCCACTGACCGGCTTTAAGCAACCAATTGAGGCATGATTTTGGTCATGGCTGTTGGATTTCATAGCTCTCCAACCATATTGCCGATTTGTATCCGAGCAGTTTGTATATCACGTGGCAGGAGATAAAACTACGACTTTTGTTATGAATTTCCCGAATTGGCCACTAATCCGCCGCGGGGGAGTGCTTGTTTAGCGGGAGGCGCCTCCGCGGAGCTGCGGCACTGGACATGTGAGAGTAGCCCCACGTCCTGGACGAAGGTTGAAAGTAGCATAGGCTTCCCTCGCCCATAGTCGCAACGCGATGGCGTTGGCGCAGGCAGCCTGCCGTTTACCAACGGGGGCGAGCTCCGCCTCGGCTATCAAAGGCTGCAGGCAGGATGCCTGCGCTACGTTGGACCGTCTCAATGTGGGCTAAGGGTTGGTACCTTTGAGCAGCTGCAACCAAGCCGCTTAGTCCGATACTGTGAAGCTCGTCCGCTTCGGTTCGGGCGTTAGAGCATCAGCAACAATGAGTGAGCGAGGGCGACGCTCTTTTAAGGCGTTGGTTCTGGGTTAGAGTCACCGCGTCACCCGGCATTTAAGATCTTCTTAATGAAGGGGCTAAGGGTGACAGACCCTAGCAGACTCATTTGTCACCGGCCCGTCGCTGGACAGCGTGACGAATTCCCCCTCAGGGACCGGCAAGCCCCAAACGGAACGACCGGGCGGTCTTATCTCACGGGAGCTACGCTTAGTCTAACCATACTCCATCGGCGGGCTGTTTGTTTCCGGGCTATTCGGAAGGCCCTTGGTGAGGGGTGGTTGCTCGCCTGACACAACCGAAGAGTCGCGACAGGACGCTCGATAATCGATTCGCCTTCTTCTCTTGCGAGGTAAAGCACCAATCGGGGTCTAAGGCTACGAGGAAGCCGAAACCAGGTGCGGTGAGGGAAGCAGGTATAGTAAAAATGACCGGACCTTTTAGCGCTTCACTTTCTTGATTTTCGTCGTTCATTTTTCCCCCCGCGAGCACTGATGCCTATACAGACACCAGAGCTATTGCTATGACTGAATCGGGTCTAGCGAAAGTGAAACGGACCGAATGACGCCCGACCGGCAGTGTGGCCGGATGTTTGGCGCAGAACCTCCAATGTAAACAAGCCGCGACAAGGAAAACCGTACCCACCAGAACAGCGCTGATGCCGCGACTATCGGAACGGAACTGCCACCGGCGAGACCATTCAGATCTGCCTGATTCCGGTTCATGATGATCAGAATCCCAAGGACCCAGAAGCCGATTGCTTCGCTGACCAGGCTGATTCGAGTAGCGATCCTCCGAAGTATTTGTCGGCTGAGCACCCAGTCGGTCGATTCGATTTTCGACCCTGATGCTCGGGCGAACCTGCGGCTGAAATTGGCGGTGGCGTCCATAAGGTCTAGTGCTGTTGATAGGCAGCTGCTGGTATTTCGGCCTTGCTATGCTCTACAAATTGATTTGGAGGGGTGGAGTGTCAGAGACTGATGAAAAAAGTGAAAAAGCTTTCCCAATCCGCTAGTATTCGCCTGTAAAGGTGGTCTCCGATGAAAGCGAGCGACAGCTCAGCGGGAGGTGCCGCGGGTCAATTTCGCTCCCCGCGCAGGGCGGTTGTGATGGTTTCCGTGGACGTCCCAAGTCAGCCTGTTTCCCTCGCGTTCTGCGAAGCGTTGGTCGCCGCTGAAGGAGTGCTGAGGCCGTGAAAGCCGAATCGGGAGGATCTCTGGAGGAATCTGGTAAAGAGCCGGGATCAGTGCAACAGGAAGCACGTACCTGTCCGGTCTGCGGCACCAAGTTCTTCACCACCGGCGATAGCGGATTCTGTCCAGTTTGTATCCTGCACGGAGCTGCTGGTGCGGAAGCTACAGCAGGCGAGGTAGCAGGTTCAGCGTCTGGGTCGGCAGCGGCCTGCACTGAGGAGGCTGACGCTGGGTCGCAGGCTAGGCGGTTTGAGCACTATGAGGTGATGTTGGACCGCGATGGCAGACCGATCGAGTTGGGCCGCGGCGCTATGGGCATTACCTACAAGGCGCTCGACGTTGATCTGCGTTGTCCGGTAACCCTGAAGGTCATTAGCGAACGGTATTTGGGTGACGAGTCGGCGCGCCTTCGTTTCTTGCGCGAAGCACGAGCCGCCGCAAGAGTACGCCATACGAACGTTGCCTCGGTCTTCCACCTCGGCAGAACCGGGAGCAGTTACTTCTACGCGATGGAGTTTGTAGAGGGTGAGACGCTGGAGCGTCTTATTAAGCACTCTGGCCGACTGGACATAAAGGCGGCGCTCGAAATTGCAACCCAGGTAGCCGCCGGATTGGCCGCGATTCACGAGCAGAATCTTGTCCACCGGGATATCAAGCCAACCAACATCATGGTGAGGTTGAAGGAGGAAGGCGGTGTAACGGCTAAAATAATCGACCTCGGCCTGGCGAAGACA
>JBKPCS010000206.1:0-22234 GCA_046727495.1 bacterium
AATCCGTGGGTCGCAGGTTCGAGTCCTGCAGGGCGCGATCGGATTTTCGATTCAGATAGCAAAGGAGCCGGCCACGGCCACTGATGAGTTTCCAAGGCGTCACATTTTCAGGGGTCGACGAAAGCGTTCATCCGGCCCAATTGCTTGAAATCCGATCACACTATTTTTCCGTCGGGTGGGGAATCTGTCTAGCTAAGGACCGAGAAAAGCAGCCACGTTTTCCTGGAATTGACTGGATCAAAGGACTGCCACCTGCTTCGAACCTTTCAGCGCATCTTTACGGCAGCCTGGCTCAGGACTTTCTTGCCGGAAATGATACAGATCTGATTGCTCGGTATGGGGAAATCTTGCCGCTTTTTCGTCGGATCCAGATTTCATGCGAGGCAAAGAAAATCGATTCGAAAGGTTGGAGCGCCATCGCAGACAAGTATAAGGACAAAAAGCTGACAATAGAGGTCTCGGCCGAAAACCCTAATCCGGCTCTGCTCGAGGCCAGACTCGAGGCCTCTATCCTTTTCAACCGAGGGCAAAGCGGCGCTCAGTGGCCCAAGGCTCCAAAAGGAGCGAGCGGATACGGTTACGCAGGTGGTATCAGCCCGGAAAATCTTTCCAAACAGTTGTCGCTCCTGATGTCTGCTGCGCGTCAGGCCGGATACTGGTGGGTTGATTTAAGCAACTCGCTCCGCGTGATCCAGAATGACCGGGATTTGTTCAGCTCTGAAATTTGCAAAAAAGTGGTCCGCGAGATCGAGGGGTATTTTCTCGATTACGTAATTTGAATTCGGGAGTGGTCAGCGCCGGCAAGCGTCGACCTGGAAGGTCGACCATCCAGTCGCGTGGCCAAGCTCTATATCAAAAATCCAATGTCCCTCCGGGCCGCAAGACATGAACCTTGGCGCCTTTGCCCTCTGCTAGCTTCGCGAATTCCTGAGGGTCCGAATCGATCACCGGAAATGTCCCGTAGTGGATTGGCACGACGTTTTTCGGTTGAAGAAACTCAACCGCTCTGGCCGCATCCTTTGGCCCCATCGTGTAATAGTCACCGATGGGCAAGAGCGCCAGATCGAGCGGCGTGTCTTCAGCAATCAGTCGCATATCCGAAAAAAGCGCAGTGTCACCGGCGTGATAGATAGTTTTGCCGCCCGTTTCGAGAACAACTCCTGCCGGATCGCCCAAATAAAGCGGACGTCCACCATCTTCGGTGGCCGAAGAACTATGTATAGCGAAGGTGAACTTTACTCGACCGAACGGGAACTTCGCCCAACCGCCGTGATTCATAGGAACGGTCTTTGCGCCTTGTGCGGCTAACCAGTTACCCAACTCAAACGTCGTGATAATCGGAGCGCCGGTTCGCTTGGAAATCGATACAGCATCTCCCACGTGATCGCCGTGACCATGGGTGATCAAAATATAGGTCGCTTTCACTTGATCCGCTTTGACGGACGCCTTTGGATTCCCAGTCAAAAATGGATCGACTAAGAACGTCTCATTGGCGCTCTCTAACAGCGCAGCAGCGTGGCCAAGATAGGTGAGTTTCATAACAAAAAGTAAATAATGTGACCGCGGATCTGTCCACTGTAGGAGCTTATTGGATTTTAGGCGTTGTAGGGCGGCAGGCCTCTGCCGCCAGGGGCTGCGGCATTTTGGGTTTTGGCGGCAGGCCTCTGCCGCCAGGGGCTGAGGCATTGTGGGGTTTGGCGGCAGGGCCTGCCGCCCTAGGCCAATAGCTCCGAAATTTCCGCTAACGACAATCCAGTCATCATCGGTTCTTCGCTTTCGACGGTCGCATCGATGACCTCACGTTTTTTTCTTTGTAGGTCGAGGATCTTTTCTTCAATCGTTCTGCGAGCAATCAGCTTGTAGGAATTAACGACGCGCTTTTGACCGATCCGATGCGCGCGATCGGTTGCCTGATTTTCCACTGCCGGGTTCCACCATGGATCAAAGTGAATGACTGTATCCGCGCTCGAAAGATTCAAGCCGATACCGCCGGCCTTCAGACTGATCAAGAAGACTGGAATATCCTCCGACTCTTGAAACCGCCTCACTTGTGTCTCGCGATCCTGCGTTGCGCCATCCAAATAGCAATATGGAAGGTCGGACTCAGCGAGACGTTCGCGAATGAGGCGCAGCATCGACACGAACTGCGAAAAGACGAGAATACGATGCCCACCATCGATTGCTTCCTCCATCAGCTCCGAGAGTAATTCGATCTTGCCGGACGGTTGTTGACTCTCTTGACCCAGCAATCGGATATCACAACAGATCTGCCGCAGGCGTAACAAAGCGGTAAGCATCACCATTCGAGCGCGGCCCTCTTCCTTGCCAAGCGCCTCTAACTTTTGGCGGCTCTCGCGGTGAAGCTTTTCGTAGAGCTCTCGTTGTTCATCGGACAAATCGCAGAACGCTGTCTGCTCGATCTTTTCTGGAAGATCGTTTACGACCTGTTTCTTTAACCGGCGGAGCATCAGCGGCCGCAAACGCTTGGAAAGACGCGCTCGTTCAGGTTCGGATCCTCTGCCAATCGGCAATTCATATCGCTCGCGGAATTCGTCTCTCGTGCCCAGATAACCCGGCATCGCAAACTCCAGAATTGACCATAAATCTCGAACGGAATTTTCAACCGGAGTACCAGTCAGGACGAAACGCACTCGCCCTTTCAATGTCATTGCTGCCTGAGCATTCTGTGTGTCGGGGTTTTTGATATGAGTCGCCTCGTCCAGGACAATCGCGGAAAATTCGAATCGTCGATATTTGTCGATATCGCGGCGGAGCAAGGGGTAGCTCGTCAGGATGAGATCATGATCGCCAATGGCAGAAAAGAGCTTTTGACGTTCGCTGCCCTCGATCGAAAGCACCTTCAGCTCTGGTACAAACCGCTTGGCTTCATTGCGCCAATTGAATAGCAGCGACGACGGACAAACCACAAGAGAGGGGCCTTTTCTAAAGCGCAGAAACGTGAGGGCTTGCAATGTTTTACCGAGTCCCATTTCATCCGCAAGGATTCCGCCCAGGCCATTTTCCGAAAGGAAATTGAGCCAATAAACTCCCTCCTTTTGATAGGGTCGAAGCACGTTCTCCAAAGACCCGAGAGGGACGGGTTCCAACGGGCTGAGTTGGCGCTGAGATCTGGACCAATCGTCCCAACCATAGCCAGTTTGAATCACGGCCCCGTTCAGTTCCCGGAACGCAGCATCAAAATAGCCTGCGTTGTTTTTATCGATCCGATATCGGCCGGGACTGGTTTGGTCCGGAGCGCAATCACGAAGCATATTTTCAAATTCCTCGAGTCCGGCCGGATCGAATACGGCCAACTTTCCGTTCCGAAGCTTGGTAAAACCTTGGCCCATCTGCAGCAGTCGTTGAACCTCTGCAGCTGAGAACGTGTTTCCGTCCGATGCTTCCAGAGAAAAAGAGAGGTCAAACCAATCCTGGCCCGATCCAATCACATCGAGCTTGGGCGAGATGCGCTCAATGTTCTGCGTCACGTTCTGGAAACGGCTGCCGATCGATACTTTCCACTCTCGTCTCAATTCGGGCAGCAGTCGGGCAAAGAAATTTAGAATGGGTGTCTGACCACGAAGCACATATTCTCCGATTGTTGACGGACCACGGAAACCAGCTTCTTCCAGTACGCGGACACATTCCTTTTCACGGGAGAAATTGCGGGACCAGGTCTTCCCCTCGGCTTCGTATACAAACTCTTCGGAATTTGCTCCGACCGTCACAATTCGCTTGCCGTAATGGCATTGCAAGACAGCGCTCAAATGGTTCAGTGATCCTTCGAAGACCGCACAGATCTCAGGGCTTCCTGGCTCGAGGTCTCCGCTCTCATGCGAGAAGCCGCTAGATTGTACCGGTTCGCCGCGCACCCGTATAAATGTTCTCAAGACGGGCAATTCATTCTGAAAGAACTTGGACGCGTGCTCGCCAGATAAAATCACCGGCTCGCGCAGCAGAGAGAGGTAGGCGGGCGGCAGACCGACTGCGACGGGTTGGAACTTCGGATCGTTCCAGATCCAAGCGCTGCTGGATCCAACGAGGAGTGACCCGGTAAATCTTGATCTATCGATCGCGAGGCGCCAGTTCCCATCGGGTACCCGTTCGTAGGTCAATTCCGGGATAAGGTTCTCGTCAGAAACGGTAACTGGTTTCTTTCGCGCGAGAGTGATACGAGGGTGCCTTTTTAACTCTGCAATGAGCGCCAGGAACTGGTCGCGATTGAGAAACACCATCCCGGGTAGCTTGCCTTCCACAAAAGCTCTTCCTCGGTTCAAAGCCGCCAAGTCCTCCGGCCTGCATCGAAAGCTCTTCTTCTGGTCGAGCGCACTTGCAAGCATTCGGTTTCCCTCGGTAACGATCTCAAAACCGGTTACCAGTTGGTCCTTTTGCCACGCGGCTTCTATATTGGGTACAAGAACGACATGCAGTTCGATCCATTGGCCTTGGCCATCGGTAGTAAGAATGGGGCCAACCGAACTACTTGGAACTGCCGGCTTTGGAACTGTTCTGGGTTGAATCACCGCAAGCCCGACCGCAAGCGAATGAGCACAAATAGTCCCCCACTCACGCGATTCACGGCACGAACACAAATTTTCGACTTCAGTCTTTCCCGAGATCTTGAGTCCCGCCCGGTATTCGATCTCCCCTTCCCGCACTAGGCCTTGGAGAAGCGGAGGCGCATAGCGCGCATTCGCGACACGGCCCATCTGAAAGAGGGCGCGAGCCATCTTCATGGCCTGCCACCCGCCGGTCTCCATCAGAAATCGCTCGGTTATTTCGATCATTTTGTAGGGCGGCAGGCCTCTGCCGCCAAAACCCATCGCCTTTCTTGGAACCGGCGGCAGAGGCCCGCCGCCCTACAAGCCCTACCACACTCTTTTTATTCTTTGCTTGCGGCGCATGGGCACACAAACTGTGGCCGGATGAAGCTGATCGCAATCGCAAATCAAAAAGGTGGGGTCGGAAAGACCACTACTGCGGTCAACCTCGCAACATGTCTCTCAGAAAAAGGGAAAAACGTACTCCTGGTGGACCTTGATCCGCAGGGGAACGCAACGAGTGCGGTTGGCATTGACGAGGCCGCCGGGAAAAGTCTCTATGAAGCCCTGATTGGGCAGGCAGAAGCCAAAGATAAGATTATTGCGACCCGCTTCAATAACCTGGCGATGATACCAGCCGATCTCGACCTGGCCGGGGCAGAGGTCGAAGTGGCAAGGTTAGATGATCATCTGACTCGACTCCGGGACGTTCTCAGTTCTCTCGGTGGCGATACCGCCTTCGACTATATCTTTTTGGACTGCCCTCCCTCTTTGGGCATTCTCATGACCAACGGCCTTGTCGCCGCCCACCAGCTTTTGATCCCACTTCAATGCGAATACTTGGCGCTGGAAGGGTTATCGAAAATTGTACAGTTGGTGGAACAGATCCGGAACGTAAACGCGAAGCTTTCGATTGGCGGCATTGTCATGACTATGTATGACTCCCGCACAAATCTCAGCCAACAAGTCGTCAACGAAGTACGACAACATTTTCCCGAACTGGTATATCAAACTATCATCCCACGGTCGATCCGGCTTGGAGAAGCTCCAAGCTTCGGCAAACCAATCATCGAATACGAACCTAATGGCGTAGGCGCTACGGCATATCGTGCGCTTGCGGAAGAATTCGTGCAGCGAGAATCGGGGCGCATCAAGTTCGTCAGCGAACCGCAGAGGGCAAGTTAACAGCCGCACAGCGGACGAAAGTTGTCTCCACGAGCGGCGAAGCCGCGATTTCATGGAAGCCTCTCGGGCGGAGCGAAGCGGAGCCCTAGGTATGCTTCCATGAAACAACGGCGCGCTGAAAGCGCGCCTCAACCCATCGCGATGTTCCCAGATGGCTGCTGGAGTCGTTCGAGCGCCATGGATCGAGTTCGGGGACGGGGACGAGTTCGAGGCCGATTGATGGGAGCACGGTAAACGGTAGACGGTAGACGGACGACGGAAGACAGCCGCGCCGTAGGCGCGGCTTGAACAGTCCGCTCGTCCGTGCCACATGAACTGATGCCTCAGCCATCTTTCACCTCGGGTTACGTTCCATTTCCAGGTCATGATCGGCCGAATTCACCTCCCTCGTTTGTTTCCGGCCAATGCGATCCGCAGATGAACATCGATGTTTCGCTGCGTTTGCGCCGCCAGAATGCAGACGAACTGAGCCGAATCGTTCAGCAAATCATCCAAGACCCAAATTCGCCTCGAGTATCGCCCGATGAATTCTCCAGGCGATTCGGGGCGAGCCAGGAAGATATCGCGGCGGTACAACAGTTCGCCGCTGCGCATGGTCTTGCGGTCAAGGAGATAGCGGCCGACCGCCGGACAATCGTTCTTTCCGGCTCGGTAGAACGGATGTCTGCTGCTTTTCAAGTCCGCATCTTACCTTGCCAGCAGGACGGAGGCGTTTACCATGCGCCAGCCGACGGCGTACAATTGCCATCGGGACTTCAAGGCATCGTGCAAGGCGTTTTCGGGCTTGATAACCGTCCTCTTGCCATGCCTCACTTCCGTCTGCTGGCAAACGCCAAGGCGGCCGCAACAGGCGACCGATCTTATAACCCGACCGACGTCGCAAAACTTTATAGTTTTCCGACGGATGTGACCGGCAAAGGGCAAACGATTGGTTTCATCGAACTAGGTGGTGGCTATCAACAATCTGATTTAGACTCCTATTTTTCCGGGCTCGGAATCACACCGAGTCCGACTGTGTCTGCCGTTTCCGTCGATGGCGGCACGAACACGCCATCCGGAGACCCGAATAGTGCCGATGGCGAAGTCGTCCTGGATATTGAAGTGGCCGGCGCTGTGGCACCTGGCGCTCAATTTAAAGTATTTTTCGCGCCGAACACCGATCAAGGTTTTCTGGATGCCGTGACTACGGCGATTCATGACACAGCTACGTCGATAATCTCGATCAGCTGGGGTCAAGCGGAGTCGGGATTCTCCGACCAGAGTCGAACCTCCTTCAACGATGCGTTCCAATCAGCAGTAGCGCTCGGAAAAACGATCTTTGCCGCCTGTGGCGACAACGGTTCATCGGACGGTCAGACTGACGGCAAAAATCATGTGGATTTCCCGTCCTCGAGTCCATACGTAACGGGATGCGGTGGCACAACACTGCAGTCGACCGGTGGGGCCGTCACATCGGAAACGGTTTGGAATGAGGCGGCTCGTAGCCTGGGAGCGACTGGCGGCGGTGTCAGCGATTATTTTCCGTTGCCGGCATATCAACAGAATTCGAACGTTCCTCCCCCCCAACAATCGGGGGGAGGCCGTGGCGTTCCAGATGTTGCTGGTGACGCCGATCCGGCGACTGGTTACAATGTTCTGGTCGATGGCACCAATTCAGTAAGCGGTGGAACCAGCGCGGTGGCGCCGTTGTTCGCGGGTCTTACCGCTTTGATCAACGAAGCGCGCAGCAGCAAAGGCCAGCAACCGATAGGATTCGCAAACACCTTGTTCTATCAAAACCCGCAAGCCTTCAACGATATTACTAGCGGCAATAATGGTGCATTCAGTGCAGGTCCCGGCTGGGACGCAACAACAGGCTTGGGATCGCCGAAAGGTCAGGCACTGCGGCAGGCGCTGGGTGGCTAGCCTGACGTTCCGGGTTCCGGGTTCCGTGGGTCCGAGTTTCAGGCTGCGCGTTCCCCTCCCGAAAGCCGGAACTCGGAACCCGGAACCCTAGAGGACCACGCGATCCAATCGCAACAACTCTCCCAGCGACCAAGCCTGGAAGGGGCATCCGCGCGGTGTATGTGGAGGGTCACCGTCTGCAATTTCGGAGATGTGGCCCAGTCCCGCTTCGTTCAGGTGTTGAAAAAGTGGCGGCAAGAATTTTTCTCGGGCCTCTCGTTTCGCCTGGGGCGTGTTTCCCCGGACACGAACCCAGCCTTCGACAAATCCCCCAAGCAACCAAGGCCAGACTGTCCCCTGGTGATAACTCTGATCCCGGTGTAACGGATCGCCTTCATACCGCGGACAGTAACCGGGTTCGTTCGGATCAAGTGACCGGAGGCCGATCGGTGTATAGAGTCGTGTTTCGATCAAGTCGATGACTCGCCGTGCCTTGTCGAGCGGCAGTAGCGTCAGCGGCAGTCCTCCTATCGCGAATAATTGGTTAGGTCGCAGTGTCGCATCGAGCTTTCCCGGCCGATGATCGACATCGACAACGTCATACAAACTCTCTTTCTCCGGATTCCAGAACCGTTGGAAGAACGATGCTGAACCTTTGTCAAAGGCCGACTGCCAGGTCTTGGAGAATCGCGCACCGATAGAAAGCGCATTCAGCCAGAGCGCCTGAACTTCTACTGGTTTTCCAATACGCGGTGTCACCACCAGGTCACCGATCTTGGCGTCCATCCACGTCAGCTGCATTCCTGGCAGACCCGCCATCAGTAAGCCGTCATCCGCGGCTCGAATCGAAAACCTGGTTCCATCGTGATAGCCGGTAAGAATCGCGTCTATCGCGGCTTTCAGCAGATTCGCGGTCTGCGAATCAGCGTATTCCGGGGGCGCGACATCAAGAAAATCGTTGGCCGCAACAATATACCAGAGCGAAGCGTCGACCGAGTTGAATTCTGGCTTCGTGCCCTGGTCAGGGAATCGATTTGGCAACATCCCCCGAGAAACGGTTCGAGCCCATTCGACCAGGATCTCCTTTGCATCCGACCACCGTTGAGTAGCCAGACAGAGACCTCGCAGCGAGATAAATGTGTCCCTTCCCCAATCTCCAAACCATGGGTACCCGGCAATGATGGTTCTGCCGTTTCCGCGGCTGACAAGATAGGAATCGACAGCGCGATCAAGTTGCTGGCGATTGCGCCGATCGATTTCGACGCGCCGGAACTGCTCAACCAGCTCTACGACCGGCTCATCACCAGCCGAGACCGATCTATCCGCAGAAAAAATCAAACACGCAGGACCTTGGGCAAGCTTCCAGGAAAAGATTCCAGGAGTCGCAAGATCCTCGATGCAATTCAGGCCGCGATCACATTCTTCCGCGTAGAGAAAATTCATGTACCAATCCGGAGCGTGTTGATACGCTCCATTGGTTTGACAGACTACGGCCGGCTGATTGGGATAAGGATGCCATATCAGCCGTTCTCCAGAATGGATCGCGTCGAATTGGAAAGCTGGATTCCGCCGTTGAAGCGAATGAAAATCACGGCCGGAGAAGAATGGCCGGATGTTCAGTTGCGCGTCTGTATTTCCGATCAATTTCCAGCAGAGAACGGCAGCCGCCTTGCCGAAAGGCACAAAGAGCTCATGCTCAACGAAAATGCCCGGCTCAAGCAACCAGCGCCAAGCCGGCCATGGTTCAACGCGAAACTCTTGCACACGGGAGGCGCCATCCGGTGAAACCACATTAGGAAAGTAGCGTTGTGATGTAAGCCAATGAGTGTTGTTCCCAACTGTTACCCAGGCGTCAAATCCGTTCACCAGGACTACGCGCCCCGATGGAGGCGTCGTCGCGGCAAGCAATAACGCGTGGTAGCGCCGGGTCCGGATTCCGCAGGTCGTTCCGCTCGCGAAGCCTCCAAGTCCATCGGCTTCGAGCCATTCGGTTTGTTCGCTTATTGGATTTTGCACTTCATTCAATTTTGCACGAGATCCAGGTTGTATGAAAGCGGCCATTCTTCAGCGAATCGGCGCGCCGCGTCCTTACACGGAATCGTGTCCTTTGTTGATCGATGACGTCCGAATTGGCTCACCCGGACCCGGCGAACTGGTTGTTCAAATTAAAGCAGCAGGTCTTTGCCATTCTGACCTCTCGGTGATTAATGGAGACCGGCCGCGGCCGACGCCGATGGTGCTCGGTCATGAAGCAGCGGGACGGATTGTCGAATGCGCTCCAGATGTCGGCGATCTCAAACCAGGCGATCACATCGTCATGACTTTCGTTCCCAGTTGCGGCTCTTGTCTGCCCTGCATGGAAGGTCGGCCTGCCCTATGCGAGCCAGCGGCTAAGACAAATACCGCGGGAACTCTGCTCTCAGGCGCTCGTCGCATTTTCCACGGAGAAAAAGAAATCAATCATCACCTTGGGGTCTCCGCGTTCGCTGAATATGCAGTGGTTTCCAGGCGATCGGTTGTTCGGGTCGACGACACACTGCCCAGTGCGGAGGCGGCGCTTTTCGGCTGCGCTGTCCTGACCGGAGTTGGTGCAGTAGTCAATACCGCGAAGGTTCCTGCCGGCAGCTCCGTCGCGATTGTTGGCCTGGGCGGAGTTGGCTTAAACAGTTTACTTGCAGCCAGACTCATCGGCGCCCGAAGAATCGTCGCCATTGACTTGATTCCGGAAAAACTGGAGCTGGCAAAGGAGTTAGGCGCTTCCGACGCCGTTCTGGCGGGAGCCAACGCAGTTGACGAGGTACGCGATTTAACTTCGGGTGGAGTCGATTTTGCTTTCGAAATGGCGGGTTCAATTCCTGCACTTGAACTTGCCTACAAGATTACGAAACGCGGCGGCACGACCGTGACTGCAGGTTTGCCACATCCAGACAAATCCATATCTATCCCGCCGGTTCATCTGGTTGGAGAGGAACGAACACTGAAGGGCAGCTACATCGGCTCGGCTGTTCCGGCGCGCGATATTCCGCGCTATATCTCTTTATTCCAACAAGGTTTTCTGCCCATCGATAAGTTAATGAGTCGCAAGCTCAAATTGGCTGGGATCAACGAGGGCTTCGATCGATTGGCCGACGGTCACGTTGTGCGGCAGGTAATTGAGTTCTGAACTCCGGACTCAGAACTCGGAACTTAGAACACAGAACTCAGAACTCGGAACTCAGAATTCACATGCTGCCTAATGATTAGGTCTCATACCTATTCTGCGTCCTGAGTTCTGAGTTCTGAGTTCTGATCAGTACCGCATGATTGCTCCAGCAATCGCACGCGCCGTGCGTTCGCGGTAGTCCGGGTCTTGAATACGAGCAGCCTCGGCGTGATTCGTCAGAAACCCGCATTCAACAAGGATCGCAGGCAAGCGATTCCTGCGCAGCACCCAATAACCGCGCCACCGAATTCCGCGATCTGCGCTGTTCATTGCCTCGATCACTCGCGGATGTACCAGTGCTGCCAGACGATAAGCGCTGCGGCTGTTGTAATAGGTCTCAATTCCGTAAGCGCCCTCTCGCCGTCCGGAATTGTAGTGGATCGAAACGAAGACGGCATCACCGGGACTGTAGCGACTGGAAATATTGGTTCGTTCGGACAACGAAACAAACGAATCGTCGTCGCGCGTCATCACCACCCGGACGCCCTGCCGGCGAAGAGTGCGAGCCAGTCGCCTGGCGGTGTCCAGCGTGTAGCCCTTTTCCGGAAGTCTCTGGTAAGGAGCGCCACCGCGATCCTGTCCGCCGTGGCCGGCATCAACCACAACGACGCCGGGGTTAGCGAAAGTCGTCTTGCAAATGAGAAGCCAAAGCAACACGACAAGAACAGATCGATTCCCCATGATACGCTACGACTATCGCTGCGGAAATAGCCTATAGAGCGCTTCGGCGCAAGTTCGATGGTGTGTCAGGGGTTCAGGCGGCGCGATCCATGTCGCCCGCGCGACCTGGCACGCCAAGGCGCAAGAAGGATCTCACGCAAAGGCGCCAAAAGAAAAAGGATCTCACGCCAGGACGCAAAGACGGTAAGATAGGAGGTCCTCCATCTCGAACTCGAACTCGATCTCGTACTCGGCCTAACGTGTTGATCTGAGGTGTCCTCGAAATTGCGGACAGATCACTTGCCCCAGTCGAGTACGAGTTCGAGATCGAGTTGGAGGACGATTACCTTCAAACAAGTGCCCGCGAGGGGTTCTTAACCTTAGCGTCTTTGCGCCTTGGCGTGAGATCCTTCTTGCGCCTTGGCGTGAGATGCGACCTGAACCCAACGCTCACCACCTCACCTAACGGCCATTTGCCTTGCAGCAACTTCCGATCGTTTCCCGCCAAAGAACCTCATGATAACGGAAAAGAAGATTGGCGTCAGGAAAATCCCGAAGAAGGTGACGCCGATCATCCCGCTGAATACGGCAGTACCCAACGCTTGCCGCATCTCGGCGCCTGCTCCGGTAGCAATCACCAAAGGAAACACGCCAAGTGTGAAAGCAAACGAGGTCATCAAGATTGGTCTCAGTCGCAGCTGGGCCGCGTCGACGGCTGCTTCCATACGATCGTGGCCCGCATCCATTTGCTGCTTTGCGTACTCCACGATCAAGATTGCGTTCTTACAAGCCAATCCAACAAGCACAACAAACCCGATCTGGGTGAAGATATTGTTATCCATTGCCCGCAGAAAAACTCCGCTGATGGCGGCAAGCAAGCACATGGGCACGATAAGGATGATCGCAAGCGGCAATGCCCAGCTCTCATACTGAGCGGCCAGGACAAGGAAGACAAAGAGCACGCACAACGGAAAGATGTATACGGCTGTGTTGCCGGCCAGAATCTCTTGGAGCGAAAGCTCGGTCCACTCAAATCCAAACTGGCTTGGCAGATTTTCTTTCGCGATCTGCTCCATTACCTGGATTGCTTGTCCCGAGCTGATTCCGGGCAGCGTGCTGCCGCTAATCTCCGCTGAAGGATAGATGTTGTAGTGCATGACTTTGTCTGGTCCATTCGTTTCTTGGATGTTCAGCAAAGTCCCAAGCGGCACCATCCCACCAGAATTGTTCCTAGTGTATAGCCGCCGAATTGCGTCGGCCCGGATACGCCAACTCGGTTCACCCTGGATATTCACCTGGTTGGTTCGATTCAAGAAGTTGAAATCGTTGACGTAGGTCGATCCCAAATAGGCCTGGAGAGTATCGAAGACGCTGTTCATCGGCACATCCAGCGTCTCGACCTTGCGCCGATCGACATCGAGATAAAGCTCCGGAACCTGAGAACGGAAACTGGTAAACAATCCAACCAGGCCGTGCCCAGAACCGGCTTTCGCGATCATCAGGTCTGTCGCACTCTGCAGAGCTTCCAGGCCAGCGCCACGCCGGTCCTGAATTTGCATTTTGAACCCGCCGGCATTTCCCACTCCACGCACCGGCGGCGGCGGAAATACCAGAACGCGTGCCTCCTGGATTTGTGCGAATTTCTGCCGAACGGCTCCAGTGATTGCCGGCCCGCTCAAACGGGGATCCTTTACTCGCTCCTCGAACGGAGCAAGTGTCAGAAAGGCAGTGACCGTGTTATTTCGGTTGGTTCCGTCGAGGCCAGAAAATCCTGCGAACTCCACGCTATGACTAATCCCTGGAACTTTCCTTGCCGCCTCTGACATTTTCTTGCGCACTTCCTCAGATCTCTGCAGTGAAGCGCCATCGGGTAACTGAGCGAAGGCAATAAGATAGCCCTGATCTTGCGAAGGTATGAAGCCGGTTGGAATGCTTTTGAAGCCAATCCCGGTTAACACAAGGAGTCCGACGTAGACGATCAGAGCGATGGCAGCAAGGCGCAGCAATCTTCGCACGACGCGGCCATAGCCTTCCCTGGCTGCCTCGAATGTCTTGTTAAACAACCGAAAGAACCAACCGAGCACGAAATCGAGTACCCGGGTCAGAGGATCTTTCTTTGCATCGCGCTGCCTTAGTAGAAGGCCGGCAAGCGCCGGACTGAGTGTTAACGAATTGAACGCAGAAATCAGCGTAGACACTGCAATAGTGAGGGCAAACTGGCGATAAAACTGTCCGGTAATGCCGCTGACAAAAGCCGTCGGAATAAATACCGCGCTTAAAACAATTGCGATTGCGATTACGGCGCCACCCACCTGATCCATTGCCTGACGAGTCGCCTCCTTCGGCTCCAGTCCCTCCTCAATGTTGTGCTCGACCGCCTCAACCACGACGATGGCGTCATCGACCACGATACCTATCGCGAGCACAAGGCCAAACAAGGAGAGATTGTTCAGCGAAAAGCCGAATGCAGCCATGACGGCAAACGTTCCGATTAACGAGACCGGCACAGCACACAGTGGAATAAGTGTCGCTCGCCAGCTTTGGAGGAAAACGAGCACTACGATCAGCACGAGAATAGTCGCTTCGAACAGCGTGTGGGTTACTTCTTCAACCGATTGCTCAATGAACTGCGTCGGATCGTAGACGATAGTGTACTGCAAATCGTTGGGGAACGCTTGGGAAAGTCGCTGCATCGTTGCTCGAACTTCATGTGCCGTCTTAACCGCATTCGACCCAGGCAACTGAAAGATGGCGAGCGCAACAGCTGGCTGGCCATCCAGATAGGAGGAAAGATTGTAGTCCTTTGCGCCGAGTTCCACTCGCCCGACGTCGCCCAAATAAACTATCTGTCCGTTTGCACCGTGTTTAACGATGATTTTTCTGAATTGCTCAGGCGTGACTAAGCGACCCAGAGTATTGATCGAGAGCTGCAGATCAGTGCCTGGCGGAGCGGGCTCGGCACCTAGACGCCCCGCGGCAACCTGGATATTCTGCGATTGAATGGCTGCGACGATGTCATCGGTTGTCAATTGGCGAGCATACATCAGAGCTGGATCCAGCCAGGCGCGCATGCTGTACTCTCTTGCCCCGAACACATTGACGTTTCCGACACCCTCCAGACGCGAGAGCACGTCGCGGATCTGCAAGAATGCATAATTGCTGATGTAGGCCTGGTCATATGTACCGCGTGGCGATAGTAGATGAACTACCATCATCAGATCAGGCGATTGCTTTTGCACATTGATCCCAAGTTGCCGGACCGTTTGTGGCAGTTGCGGGTTGGCCAACGCCACCCGGTTTTGGACCAGAACCTGGGCGATATCCAGATCCGTACCAAGTTTGAAGGTAACGGTGAGCGTCATTGATCCGTCGGCCGTAGCCGAGGAAGCCATGTAAAGCATGTTCTCAACGCCGTTGACTTGCTCTTCAATCGGCGTCGCGACAGTCTCCGCTATGACTTTTGGATCAGCGCCGGGATAACTTGCTGTGACCTGGACTGTGGGCGGAGCGATCTCCGGGTATTGCGCGGTTGGCAACGAGATATAAGCCAGCAGTCCTCCGATGACGATAACCGTGGAGATGACTATCGCGAAAATCGGGCGATCAATAAAGAAGTGGGAGAATTTCATAGCGCGTTCTCCCTGATTAACGATGTGCCGGTTGAGAAGGAGCAGCCTGAGGTGATGCAGGTGGTGACTGGCCTGGGGCAGTGCTTTTACCGCTGGTCACCAGCGTTTTCACCTCCAGTTGCTCGGATCTAAACTGGTTCATATCGCCGGTTTGCGGGTTGACCTTTGAACCTGGGCGGGCATTAACGATGCCGTCGATGATCACATTTTCATCGCCCTTCAGACCGCTCCTCACGATTCGAAGCCCCTCGAACACCGGACCCAGCTCCACCGGGCGCGCCTGAACAACATTGTTGGCATCTACCACTAAAACAAATTTCCTTCCCTGGTCGCTTGCCACCGCGCGATCGGTAATCAAAATCCCTTTGTATGGTGCTGTCCCAGCTATACGGACCGTAACAAATGCCCCCGGAATCAAGAGTCCATTTTTGTTGGGAAACACACCGCGAGCCTGGAGCGTGCCAGTTCCGCTATCAAACTGGTTGTTGCTGAAGTCGATTTTTCCTTCGTGAGGGAAACCGGTTTCATTCTCAAGCTTCAGATAAACCGGGACATTTTGCTGGGGATCAACCCGCCCTTTGTGTAACTCCTGGTATGCTTCTACCGAACGTTCGTCGACATTGAAATAGGCGTAGATTGGATCCACGCTGGTAATATTGGTAAGCAGTGTGGTATCAGTTTGCACAAGATTTCCGACGGTTACTTGTTCCCGGCTGATTCGGCCACTGATCGGAGCTGTTATCTGTGTAAAATCCAGGTTCAACTTCGCGGCGCTTACCTGTGCCTGGCTGGATACGAAGGCGGCGTCGGCTTGGTTTTTTTGGGCAAGACTTGTGTCGTATTCTTCCTTCGACGTCACGTTGGTTGCCCGCAAGCGCGACGCTCTTTGAAAGTTAGCGTCGTTTAATTGGCGATTCGCCTCTGCTTGTCTCATTCCTGCAACGGCTTGATCATAGATCGCCTGGTATGGTCGCGGATCGATCACAAACAAAAGTTCTCCCTGATTGACCATCCCACCTACCTGGAAGGTGATATTGTCGATATAACCACTTACTCGAGGCCGGATGTCGACGCTCTGCACCGCGTCAGTCCGGCCGGTGAACTCGTCCCATTCAACAACCTCTTTCTGAATCGGCTTGGCAATCGTTACAGGCGGCGGAGGAGGCGCCTGCTGCGGCGGCTGTCTATTGCAGCCGAAGAGACTCAGCCCGAGGACGATCAGCATTAGAGGACGAAAAGCCATTAGCATTGCCTCCGTCACTAGCATAGCGTTCGCGACATCGAGCGATGATTTGGATGTCGGTAAAACAGCGCAACCGGTCACGGCCCGACCAATAGTAACCTGGTAAATGCGCTTCAAAATTAGGTAGGTGTCTGCGCAAAGCATGTGATGATCAGCTCCTATTGCCGATAGTCTATTTTGCAAAATATTTTGCAATCCTTAAGGAGAAAATGGCTAGCCAATTTGGATCAAGATTTAAACACGATACAGAAGCTGAAGGATACGATCTCGATGTGCAGAATCAGGCGGACCCCATTCGCACCGGGTACGACGAACTGCTTGATTGGGTAATCGAAAGGGCTGTTATTAATTCCGGTTCTCGTGTGCTCGAGCTTGGCTCTGGCACGGGAAACCTTTCCCGCCGGATTGCTGGCTGTGCGGAATTGGTTGCGGTTGATCTCTCCGATCAAATGGAGGCGATCGCTCGATCCAAGCTGGGACATCTTTCCAATCGGCGCTTTATCCGATGCGATATCCTGGACGCGGTTGACTATGCGCCAGGACCGTTCGATCGCGTCTTAAGCACGTATGCGATCCATCATCTCACCGAACCGGAAAAACAAACTCTGTTTGTAAAGATCCGGCGTAGCCTGGCTAAAGGCGGGCGCGCCGTATTCGGTGATCTGATGGTCCAAGATCAGCCGACCCTGGATTCAAAGATCCGCGAGTACAGCGGGAAAGGCGATCTAGCAACCGTTGAAGCACTGAGAGAGGAGTTCTTCTGGCTCGTAGATCTGTCGATTCAGAAACTCGAAGAGCTGGGATTCAAAGTAGAAGTGAAGCGTTTTTCCGATTTGTCCTATGGCGTTCTCGCGGCGCTGGGAAGTTACGATTGATCGTAACCGTTTCGTTCACTCGGCTGCATCACACGCTGGGCGGTCGAGCTGGGAGGCTCGACCCACGGTGAGGCTGCCCCGAATGCTTTCGCGTTCGGCTGAATGCCGCCGGATTGATTCGCCATGGCGCGGATTGATCTGCTAGATCGACCTACGCCGCCTGAGGTTTTACGGCCGGTTGCTTGCGAGAACCCTCTAACGCCAACATTTGGGTCAAAGCGAACAGGCCCTCGCTAAAGCTCTCTGTTCGCGATAGGCTCGCGCGATGGCATCCCTTCATGGACGAACTCTGTTCATCACCGGCGCAAGTCGGGGAATCGGTCTGGCAATCGCGCTGCGAGCTGCGCGCGACGGAGCGAACGTTGTTATCGCAGCAAAAACAAAGGATCCGCATCCCAGCTTACCTGGAACCATTTACACGGCTGCAGAAGCGATCGAAAAAGCGGGCGGCAAAGCGCTGCCTGTCGTTACCGATATCCGGTTTGAAGAACAGGTGGCCGGCGCGATCGCGCAGGCGGTGAAACGTTTTGGTGGAATTGACATCGTAATTAATAATGCCAGCGCGATTCAGTTAACCACTACTGCGGCCACTGAACCGAAGCGTTTTGATCTGATGCATCAGGTGAACGCTCGAGGCACTTTTCTCTGCTCCAAGTTTTGTTTGCCCTACCTTGAGCAATCGTCTCATCCGCACGTCTTAACCATGGCACCTCCAGTCAGCTTGAAACCTGAATGGTTCGAGAACCACGTTGCATACACGCTTTCCAAATTTGGTATGGCGATGGCGACATTCGGGATGGCGGCCGAATTCCGCGCCCGAGGTATTGGCTTCAATTGCCTTTGGCCGCGCACAATTATCCAAACCGCGGCGCTAGCAATGATTCCCGGCATCGATCCCAAACGTTGCCGAACTCCAGAGATCGTGGCAGAGGCCGCTCACATCATTCTATCCAAGGATCCTAAACAATTTTCCGGACATTTTTGCATCGATGAAGAAATATTAAGAGCCGAAGGGGTTACAGATTTCCGGCGGTACAACGTTGATCCATCGGCTGAGCCGCTGCCTGATCTGTTTGTCTGAATAACGCGCGCACGAGTCCCGCCCACGATCGGTCCCCCTCACGAAAAGACTTCCCAAAAAGCCGCTATCCGACTAACAAAGGCTGACGCCACGTCTAAGTTCAGGATGACTGCAAGGAAAATTTCGGGCCTCACAGCAACTAACATCGTGGTCGCCAATATGATTGGCACTGGCGTCTTCACCAGTCTCGGGTTTCAGGTCGCCGCGATTCGCTCGGATTTTGCGCTGATTTTCTTATGGGTCTTAGGTGGCGTCGCCGCATTGTGCGGAGCTCTCTGTTATGCTGAGCTTGCCGCTGCCTTACCGCGTTCCGGCGGCGAGTACCATTTTCTCTCCCGTATTTACCACCCTTCAATCGGATTCATCGCAGGCTGGATCTCGGCGACAGTTGGATTCGCTGCTCCCATCGCGATTTCCGCAATCGCGTTTGGCGAGTATTGCAAGCCATTCTTTCCGGGAGTACCGCCCGTAGTAGTCGGGCTGGTAGTAGCATGGCTGGTGACGGCAATTCATCTGGCCGGTGTTCACACCGGCGAAATATTTCAGAACGTTTCGACCGTTCTGAAAGTCGCGCTGATCCTGGTGCTCATTGTGGCCGGTCTTTTTTTTGGACGATCGCAACCCTTGGACCTGGCGCTAAATGCAAGCACCTGGCAAGCGCTTATTAGCGGACCGTTTGCCGTAAGTCTTGTGTTCGTCATGTATTCATATTCCGGATGGAACGCCGCGACTTATATTACTGGCGAGGTTCGTAATCCGGCTAAGAATGTGCCCTGGGCGCTTTTTACCGGCACTGTGATTGTCGTCGTTCTGTACGTCCTTTTGAACGCCGTATTTTTGCTCACGACACCAAAGCAAACGCTATCCGGACAAGTCGAAGTGGGTCTACTGTCTGGTCAGGCGATCTTCGGACCAATCGGAGGAGCGATTGTCAGTGCGTTGATCGCGCTGGGGCTGGTGGCTTCAATCAGTGCGATGACTTGGATTGGACCACACGTAACAAAGACTATGGCCGAAGATCTTCCGGCGCTGAAAGTTTTCAGCCGTGTATCGAAAAACGGGACACCGTACGTTGCGATGCTGTTTCAGCTCGCCATGATCACTTTCTTGATCACGACCGCCACTTTCAACACTGTGCTCGTTTACATCCAGTTCAGCCTTCTGCTCTGTTCTTTTCTGACCGTGCTGGGCCTTATCGTGCTTCGGGTGCGAGAACCGAATCTGCAACGTCCCTATAAAGTCTGGGCCTACCCGATCACGCCCGGTTTTTTCCTCGTTATTTCAATGCACATGATGATTCATGTCGTGTGGGAACGTCCGATCGAATCGTTGATGGGATTCGGCACAGTGCTTGCCGGGTTGATTGTATTCTTTTTTTCTCGAGAGTCCTCCTTTCGACCGATCCAGTAGATATTGGCAAACGATGCTATGAATGAGTGCACATTCCTGATCACGACTTTGTTCTGGCTTGGCGCAATCGCGCCTATGCTTGAGGCTCAAGAAATCGGCCCCTCGCCCGCGATACCGCAGACTCAAACGGAGCTTCAATCGCAACCGGATCTTCAGCCTCAACCAGGACTTGCACCGCAGCCCGGACTTGCACCCCAACCAGGTTTGTCTTCGCAGCCAGCCGCCCAACCGCTGCAAGCGCCAGCAAGCCAGCTTTCGATGGCCGATGAAGCCGCGCGCTATCTCGCTGGCTTACCGGTATCCCAAGGCTCGCCCCTCGCCACGCTGACTCAAGATCCGCGTTGGATCGCGCACAGCAAAGCGATGAACGATGCGTTTGGAACGCTGGACAGGCGTCAGCTCAGCAACCTGCGAGTCTTCAACTCCGAGATCGTCGTCCCAGCTACCCAGATAAGCCATAACTGCATCTACTTTTTCAGCGGACCAGATTTCGTCTATGCCGATGCGATCTTCCCGAACTGCACGACCCATATCCTGGTTGGGTTGGAGCCGATCGACCCGCTACCAGATTTGTTGTCGGTTCCGCAGCCGGCTCTGCTGGCAACCCTTCAAGATATTGAAGTTTCACTCAATACGCTTTTGAATTTCAGCTTTTTCAAAACCAAGGATATGCGCCAGGACTTCCAGCGAGCGCAACTGAAAGGTGTGCTTCCGATCATCTTTGTATTCATGGCGCGTACCGGGAAGAACATTCAGCAAGTGAGCTACGTCTCGCTCGGCGGCGGCGGCGGCCTGAGTGAAGGAGGTAAAGGCGGAACACGTGGAGTCCGGATAACCTATCTCGACCCAGCAAATGGGGCACAAAAGAAGCTGTACTATTTTTCCGCAGATCTTTCCGATGACGCTCTGAAGCGTAACCCGGGCATCCTCCGCTTTTGCGGCTCGTTTGTTCCAGCTAATGCTCTTTTAAAAGCGGCTTCATATCTGCCGCACGAAAACGGGTTCAATATCGTTCGAAATTACCTGCTGCAAAATGCATCAGCTATAATCGAAGATGATTCCGGCATTCCGGTGCGATACTTCACACCGGATCGCTGGACGTTGCGATTCTTCGGCAGCTACACCGGTCCGATTGAACTCTTCAAGAAATATTATCAAGCAGATCTTCGCCAGTATTACGCTGCGAGCAGTCCTAAACCTTTAACATTCGGATTTGGCTATCGCTGGAGTCCGCGAGCGTCGACGCTGATTTTGGCGGTCCGGAAGTAGGTGCGCGCGCTTTCAGCGCGCGGTTAACCGTCTTCGGTCTACCGTCCACCGTCTACCGTTCGACGGAGAGCGACCTTAGGGACGCGTTTCCGCTCACCTTTTGCTAAACACCAACTGCAAAAACCGCGCGTCGGAAAATGCCGGATCGTTTCGCGCTTGCCTGACGATCACCAGGTTTTGCGATTGAACAATATACATCCGTTGAAATCCCGACCCGATTGCCGCGATTGTATCCGGCGGAGCGGTATTTGATAAACAGCCATCGCGCCAACTCTGGCGTTCCCACGGCACGTCGAGCATTCGCTCCACATCGATCTCTCTTCCATCCGGCGCCTCTCTATTCAGCCAGAAGCCCATTCCGAACATCGGGTTCGCTCGCGTTCCTCTAAAACATTCGTTCAGAAGATCCGCACGCACAAGTTGGCGTCTTCCGATCTTACCCTGGTTCAAGATCAACTTGCCGAGCTGCGCCCACTGGCGAGCACTCAATTTGAATCCACTGGCCAGAAGCGGATTGCCTTTCCTGTCTTCCCGAAAATCGACTCCCGCGATCCCGAGCGGCCGCAAAACACGGCGTTGAAGATACTGCTCCGGCGTCAGATGTCTGGGCGCCAGTTTCCGGCGCAGGACTTCACTGAAAATTTGAAGCTGGCTCGGCCCGTACATAAACGATTCCCCCGACTGACGCGCCGGAGCAAGCTTGATGCTGTATCCGTTCCGGTCCGGTATACTTTTCCCATGCAATGAAAAGACCGGCTCGATCCCAGCCGTAAAATGCAAAAGGTCGCGAACACGGATCGCGGCTTTTCTTGGGTCGGATCGCCATTCGCCAATGGTGTCTTGGACGTGCTCGCCCAAGTCGAGAATCCCATCCTGAGCCGCCGCCGCTGCAGCGACGCACCAGAATCCTTTCGTGCCGCTATAGATAGAGGTGATTTCGTCGGAATCGTGGCCGCCGGGATAGTCTTCCAAAACGGTCCGATTGTTCTGAATCACTAACAGAGAAAAGCCGTGATGCGATGAAGAATATTTTTTTGCGCTTTCCAGAGCAATCCCGTCGACGGCTGAAGAAGCCGAACAGGTGAACATTATGCTGATGACCGGCGATACGAGAAACTTAATCTGTCGCATCCTAGAAACGGTTTCAGTAGTAGCTCGGGTTTTTTGAATTGCAAGGACGGATCAGCTAACGCTCGTCGCTACGCGACGACAGATCTCAGCCAGGGGTGAGCGTTGTAGGGCGGCAGGCCTCTGC
>JBKPCS010000207.1:0-5441 GCA_046727495.1 bacterium
TCAGAAAAAGCTGCCAGAAGAAGTAGACGCGCAGCGCGAGCAGTAACGGCGACTGCAGAAAGTCAGCGCCGGTTATGAGCAGCTCGTAAGCTCGGCGGATTATATCACGAACAGCATTCACGATAATCGGCAAAACCAGCCCAGCGCTGACCAGTCGTCGAACCACTCTTTGATGTGCGCCGGCCAATCGATGTTTGTCCTGTCGCTGGCAGTCACTGCCTCGGCACACGCGTCTTCAACCGCAGCGCCACGACTGAGCGCGGTGAGGATGGCGAAGGCCTCGGAGTCCAGGCGTTTGTAATACAGCATATTGTCGTGACGGTGAACGGCGAGGTAGACCTTCTCTCGCTTTGGTAGTCGGATGGGTTTACGGCGTTTCGGCACCTTCGGAGCAGATTGGACCGCGTTACTCGCCTCGCCACGCAACACATCCGACTCTCGCTTTTTCACAGCAATGAGGAAATCATCGACAGCGTAATCCAGGTCGAGCAATGAAAGATACGGCTGCAATCCGAGCCGCAACTTTGCTGGCGAGGTATCAAGAATATCATCCGGCGTAACTGGCGGGTTGGATGGCCCATCAAATGCGACGACCTGCGCCCATTCAAAACGCGCCATGTCAATCGCCAGATTCTCTCGCGGCGCGGCCCAGTACGGCTCTTGCCGGAGAAATTGTTCCAGCCGATCGCCCAAATCACGCAAAGTGTAGGAATCGGACGGGTGCCGCGTCAGATAGGCCGTGATTAATTTCAAGAACTTACGCTCCCCGACAATCGCGCGTAACCCAGAGTAGTCATCATAAAGGCAATCGAGGACGCGGAACCAGTACTGGCGGTTGTAAATCTCCAATCGCTCAAACGAGCTAAGCCTGTCATTCGGCTTGATGAACTCCGCCGCGATATCATGCATCCGGCTGCCATCCGTCCAACGCTTTTGCATCCTCCACTGGGGCGTCAGAGGACGGAATAGCGCCCCGACCATCACTCGTTGCAGCTCACGCAGCTGTGCGCGGGTAGTGATCTCACGCGGCGCTCGAGGCGAGGTGTTCCTCGCGGAATTTGTTGGCTTTGAGGGCTTCATTATGAACTTCGTCAAATGACGGGATCCGATCATCCCATTCGAGCAGCGTGGCTGTGCTGCCAACGAGTCTGATAGCGTGGGCGTACATTTTCCAAACCGGATCCAGCACGGGATGATCGTGGGTGTCCAGAAGGTACTTTTCGAACTTCGAGTGGCCGGCGATATGGATCTGCCCGACGCGATGATGCGGAACATTGTTGATGTAATCGTACGGGTCGAAGTTGTGGTTTTTCGACGAGACGTAAATGTTGTTCACGTCCAGAAGAATGCCACAATCGGCCAGCTCGACCACTTCACTCAAGAACTCCCACTCGGTCATTTCTGAGGCGTGGAACTCAGCATAGCTACTCACGTTTTCGACGCAGATCGGTACCTCAAGATAATCACGCGCAGCCCTGATCTTTTCCGCGGTGTGGCGTGCCACCGCGAAGGTGTAAGGCATCGGCAACAGATCGTGCGTGTACCGCCCATCCACACTGCCCCAACAAAGATGATCCGACAGCCAAGGAGTCTTCGTCCGTTTAACAAGCCGCTTCAGTCGCTTGAGGTGCTCTTGATTCAGCTTCTCGGCTGAGCCAAAATAGATCGCTACCCCATGCTGGACGACACGATACTGTTCGAGGATTGAATCGAGAACTTCCAGCGGCCTGCCTCCGTCGACCATAAAGTTCTCCGAAATGATCTCAAACCAATCCACAACCGGCTTTTTCGCCAGAATGTGTCGGTAGTGAGGCACGCGAAGACCAATTCCGACACCGTAATCGGTAAAGCTGTTAAAGGGACTAGCAGGCATAGTCTTTAAGTCGTTCTTGAGGTGTTAGACTTTCACGCTCGGGAGGGACAGGCTCCATCCGGTCGAACTATCTTGACCGGCGTGCGCCAACACAAATTTCCTGGGAAAGCGCAGAGACCGTCCCTCCCTCATGGAAATCGCGCTAGCCCGCCAATCTGGGCGGCTAGGGTTTGATTATTATTATTAATTAATGCGGTTTGCTTCCGTCGGTTGCGCAGCCTCCTTTGCCTTTGCAGTCGTTTTTGCCCCAATTCTTGCCGCCACCCTGGCCCTTGCAGTCGTTCTGTCCCTTGCACGCGTGTTTTGGTAGCGGCTTTTTTTCATCAGCCATCGTCTGGAGCGAGGCGCCCGGATGGCCGGGAGTACTCGCAGCATTGGCACGCACAGCGGCGGAGCCAGTCAAGAGCCCGGCAACTGCGGCACCAGCGATGATTGCTTTCGATGGTTTCATGTATTGTCCTTTTTTTTGTGTGTGGTTGATATCTAGGCGTCGCCGCGCCTGCATTGCTTGGGGGAGACGACTAAGCAACTCCATCTCCGATTTCTGCGCGCGTCGGCATATAATTAGAACGCATAACCGGTACTCATTTATTCCATTGGAGCCCACATCATTCAGCGGGCCCGACGAATCCGCCTGCGCCCGGAGCAGATCCTCTAACTCCTCCATCTCCGCCTCACTTAGCCCCAAGATAAATGAGATAATTGAACCCGGACTTATTCCAGCCGCAGAGGCCGCAACCTTGATGGGACTAGACGTCGAAATCTATGAGAAAATCCATTCGATCCGGGGTCCGGATTCTTTTCTTAACGCCGCTTGAATTTGTGCTTTGAGCTTTGGAGGCGCCTTGTAAACTGGCATATTTTACCTGGACTGAAGAACGGAAGCTGGCCCATTCTTCGGCTGCGTTCTTACATGTGGAACCAGTGGCCAGATGAGCTTCCAAATCGGGCTGTCGGGTAAGTTTCCAATTCACCATCGAGATAGGCGTCTAGCCAGGGCATGGTCTCTTCACAATTCATGCCCTGCCCTCCTTGGCGATATTTCCGATCCACCAATCGAATCTACGTCTCCTGATCCTCGCGGAGAAACTCGTCGCGATGTCGATCGATGAAGTCATCAAGCGCCACACTGACAAGTTCACCAAGATTTCCGTTCCGGACTATCTCACCGGAGTGACGAACCAGCCATTCATCGAACGCTTCTGTTAACATTCCGCGTTTTCTTACTTTTCAACTGGTCGCATTGTCGGTTTAGCCAGCGAACTTGATAGCTGGAGAGTTTTGCTTGGATCGACGGTGGAATCTCATCAACGCCCTCACCAGAAAATGGCGCTATCTCTTCGTTCCTACTCATGAGATCATAGAGGTAAATGAGGCTCCACGTTATCACGGGTCCTGTTAGCCTTGGGTGTTCTCTAAGAGGGGTGCGATTACAGACTCGAAAGTCGCCTGCTTCGTGAAGCCTTGGTAGGCAGCTACAACGTTCCCTTGCCGGTCGATAACAAATGTCGTTGGGATAGCCTCTATCCCACCATAGTCGGCGACTATTTTCTCG
The DNA here is from genome assembly GCA_046727495.1 of bacterium. GTDB lineage: Bacteria > Verrucomicrobiota > Verrucomicrobiia > Chthoniobacterales > JAFAMB01 > JBKPBY01. Next base: position 3,429 of record JBKPCS010000207.1, read on the forward strand.
TCTCCCATCACTACTGGATAGTTCATCCCGAATTTGTTCATGAAGGGCTTAACGACCGACGCGCCTTGCCGGTCCAAGGAGACGCCAATCATGGTGAAGCCTTTATCTGCATACTTGTTTTGGAGAGCTACAAACCCAGGGATCTCCGCGCGACAAGGTGGGCACCAGGTAGCCCAGAAATCCAAGATGATGACCTTACCTTTGAAATCGGAAAGTTTCACGGGTTTGCCGTCTACGTCATTCAATTGCCAGCCGGGTGCTGCTTTGCTTGCGTCTGCTGCACGGCTCGACCTAGCGTCCGCAAGCAGGCAAAGAGCCAGAACAAGCGGAAGCATCATTTTCAAATAGTTCGGGACAAGTCTCATGTAGTCATTCCTTATCTGGATTTTTGGTGTTGTCGACTGCAGGAGATTTCTGAGTTGAAGGGTTGCGCTCCGTCGCAACCTTTGTATCTAACAACCTGGTCATAACAGCCAGGTCATTGGTGGGTAGTTGGCAAACAAAGTTTTCGCAGATGTACGCAGTAGCCTTGTTGTCAATTGGATGAACATCTTTGAAGAACTCGATCTTTTGATTGAAGTACGCCTGCCCGGAGCCACCATCGGCTAGGATCGAGACTGCGTTAGGTTGATACCGATGATTCACTTCGCGCAAGAGCATTTGAGTGTCCGGGCAATCCCATTTGCCGGCGATCACAACCTGTTTCGGCGCGGCTTCTAACGCGTCCAGAGCTACGAGCATTTGCGCTAAAGAAAGGGCTGATCGCGAAAGCTCAGCTTCAAAGGCGTCAATGGTTTGTTCCGCCATCTTGCGCCATTCATTGTTTTCAAAAAACCACGAAAGCCGGACAAGGTTAAGAGCGGAAACTGAGTTAGCCAATGGTTCGGCTCCGTCATAGTCTCCCTTGGTTCGCAAAATCAGATTTGGCTCTTGACCGCTGGTGGTGAAATAGGCGGCACCTTCGCGATCCCAGAACAACGCGTTCTGGTGTTCCTGGAGAGTGGTAGCTAATTCCAACCAATGGGTGTCGAAAGAAGCTTCGTACAAATCGAGCAGCCCTTGAATAAAGAAAGCGTAATCGTCCGAAAAGCCATTGATCTTGCTTTCGCCTTCGCGGTACGTGCGTCGTAGCGAGTGATCCTTTTGCCGGTACAGTTTTCTTTGGACGAATTGAGCAGCCTCCGTTGCGGTCTTCAGGTAGCCCGGCTCATTGAGCACCCGGGCGCCCCTGGCAAAAGCCGAGATCATTAAACCGTTCCAGCTCGTAACGACTTTATCGTCGCGATTCGGACGGGGACGTTGATTGCGAGCTTCCAGCAACAACTTCCTGCTCGCCTGAAGGAACTGACGAACTTGGTCCTCCTTTAGATTGAACTCCTTAGCTGCCTCTTCTAGAGAGTGTCTTTCGATCAAAACATTCTTCCCGACGAGTTCGCCGCTGGTATTGCTTTCGGCAGCATTACCTTTTGCTTCTACTCCATAAATGTAATCGAAGATCTTTGCGCGATCAGATCCTGGGACGTGATCAACTTCATCTTTCTCCCAAATGTAAAAAGCGCCCTCTGCACGATCTGGCTTTCCAGCCCGGACCTGGCTGTCCGCATCCTCCGCTGAGTAAAATCCACCTTCCTGTCCGGTCATGTCTCGCCGGACGTAATCGAGGATATCTCTAGCCGTCGTAGCGAAAAAAGCATCCCCGGTGATTTGAGAGGCATCCAGGTAGGCAGACGCAAGCTGTGCCTGGTCGTAGAGCATCTTCTCGAAATGAGGCACGTGCCAGATGCTATCGACTGAATAACGATGAAACCCGCCTCCGAGATGATCATGAATACCTCCCGCAGCCATTTTGCGGAGGGTAAAAAGAGCCATCTCGAGCGCATGTTTACCATCGGACGACTCGGGCGCTGCGGCATAGATCCGAAACAGGAGATTCAATACGACCGGCTGCGGAAACTTCGGCGCACCACCAAAACCTCCTGATTCCCTGTCAAAGGATTTCGCCAACTCTTCGTA
>JBKPCS010000208.1:0-7469 GCA_046727495.1 bacterium
CCATACCTTGCCACCACTCTAGCAATATTCCTTTGGCTAAACCCCTCAGCCTCCGGCCAAAAATTCAACGGGGTTTAGCCAAAGGAATATCGCGGACGTTCGAACCATCCAAAGTTAGCCATTTAAAACAGCGGAGAGCCAGATTTGTTGACTGACCCCTTTCCTTATCGCAACGGGGAGTGAATTTCGCGTGTGAAAGGATAGTCGTTCGCCATAAGTCTCGATCCTCTTAATCCCAGCTGCCCGAAACGGAATCAATTTGTCCGATTCGAAGGCGGACGCGCGCCACCGGCCCTTTGAAACCGATCAATGAAGCGACCTCCGAATTCTGGCTCCTGGCTCCTGATTACTGACCTTTTACTTGTCTGCTTTTAGTTGTCGAACCTTTCTGATATTCGTCCATACCTCATGCGATTGGAGGAGGACGCGAGTCGAAAGGAAATATTTCGTCGCGTTGCTCCTCTTTTTGGAACGGTGCAGCCCGCTTCTACTCTTACAGACGCCGCGCGTTTTGGGAACATTCTCCGCTCTCCCGGCGAAGGAATATTTAAACCAAAGTGGGCAGAGTACACACTTTCGATCGCATCGATGCTATCCAGCCCTTTATTCCGATCAGATTTCGTTCCGCTCGGACCGGAGTTGGACGATGGCATACAGTCCCAAGTCTGGCGGAATGCACCTGTCCGCCAATATCGCATTAGCCAGATGTATGGAAGATCGTCAGCCGATCTTGGTCTTGCGACAACAGACGGACAACAAATCGCGGTCGGGATCGACGTATTTGATCACTGGCCTTGGTGAGGTTGAAAGCTACGACAGCCTGCACAACGTCTTTCGCTTACGTGGTCTACATGTCGAGGAAGTAACCGAATATCTGTTTGGTGAAACGGGGCTAAGAGATGACCTCGTGGAAACGGCCCTTCGCCTTGAGGCGCTTGAGGAATGGACAGCTAGAGTACAAGAAGAACGAGCAGTTTATCGGGTGAATCGTTTGAAACGTGACGCGGCTTTTCGCGATGTTGTTCTCAGCAATTACGATTACACCTGTGCTATAACCGGGCTTCGATTTCGTCAGCGAAGTCACGTTGAGGCCGAAGCTGCGCACATTATTGGCAAGGAAGCTTGCGGACCGGATGACCCTCGCAATGGGCTCGCTCTGTCAAGAACAGCACATTGGGCGTTTGATCAGGGCATCTTCACATTGTCAGACCGCTACGAGGTAAAAATTCATCCTCGCGCGCGGGAAGGCGATCAGCGTTTGACACCAATCTTTGCAGCCGAAGGAAAACAGATTCTTCTGCCAAAAGAGAGCTTCTATCATCCCCACCTTGAGGCCCTACAGTGGCACCGTAGCGAACGGTTCGGAGCGTTTTTGCGCGGATGAGGGATTTCTCGAGAAACCGACCTGCTGGGAACGATCGAGCGCCGTTGCGGTCGAAGCGACGCGTTTGGCTGTGGAGCCCTACCCGACTCCAAGCGAAGGCAACCTGTTTCCGACCAGGCTGGCTGGTTCAGATTTGTTGAATGCCTCCTTTTCATTCCTCTTGACGGGACGGTGAGAGACCAGATTGCCGTAAGATCAGAGCGAGAAACCTGGGAATTGAAATTGCGGCAATCGACATTCCCTGACCAAAATGCAATCTCAGATATGAGTAAAATTCGTCGTCGGAGTCCTAACCCTCATATTGTCGTTTGCGACACTAGTATTCTCTGGCATGAGGACAAGGCGCGAGTGGTCAAACCGATATTTGCTGAATTCTGGCAGAAACATAGCCAGGCGTTTCCGATGGAACTAGTCATTCCCGATGTTGTTCGCGGAGAACTTCTGTTTCAGCAGACGACTTCAGCGCTCAAATCACTAGCGAAGGCAAGTACTACATTCGCAGAATTGTCGCAAGTGACCGAAAAAAAGTACTCTCATCGCGTGACCGAAGAGAAGGTTACAAGGCACGTAGCAGAAAGATTTGAAAGATGGCTGCAATCAAAAGAGGCTGGGGTAAAACCATGCCCTCTGGCTGATATTGATTGGGAGAAGCTAATACAATGCGCCATTTAGCGAAAGCCTCCCTTCACCTTCAATTCCTAGACGCCAAAAAACGAGAAGGGATTTTAGAGACGCTCTTATCCTAGAGACCGTTGCATCGATTTGTAAGGAATCCACGGGCCACGAGAGTATAGCCTTTGTTTGCGCCGACAACTTGCTCCGGAGATCAACCGAAGAAAGACTCGCTTCTATCAAACATTTCACGGTCTATGAATCGCTATTTGAATTTGAATCCTTCATTCAATTAACGCAGCAGAATTTAACAGACGAGTTTGTTAAAGGAATATTATCGCGGGCTAGGGAAAGGTTCTTCCGGTCGCGTGATCAGGAATCACTCTTTTACAAGGCTGACCTTCGCAGGCTTCTTTTGGAAAGATACAGCAAGGAATTGAAGCCTCCACCGGAGCCCTTACAGCTACCGACCCTGAGTTCAACTCTTTCACCAACTTGGCAACGAGTTGGCACAGAACGTTTTGGGATTGGGCGCCCAGAATTTGTCAAACTTGTCCCACCAAACGAATATCATTGGGCGGTGAAAGTCAAACTTGCCGGCTTGTTTGAAAGAGCCGGAGGTTGGCTTCAGCCAGAACAAACAGAACGTAAGAAAGTTATACTTACTATTAGCGTTGAGTGGAAGGCAACGGTGCGAAATGATGGCCGTTTTTTTGATTGCAAAGTGACCGGCGATAACTTGGCGAATGCATCGACGGAATCACCAACAGACGAGGATCTTGAGGCGGTTTGGTGTCCAGAAGGGAGCCCAGTAAACGTAAACCTCGTCGCGGGTCAAAAAGGGGGCAGTCAACAACTCATGACAGAATCGGCGATCATGCACTGACGTTCTCGGAAAAGGACACATCACAGCTTCTGCGCGAAGACATAAAGATGCCGCTCCGGATATTGGTCGTATTCCAGGTGGCGACATACGCAGCCGAACTTTGTCAGCAACTCAAGAAGTTTTCGGGATCCCAAGAACGCTGTAGTTGACTCGCGATCCGTATATGGAATCGGATTTCTCGCCTCACTCATCAAGGCCACCGGTGGTGAAGATACTCGTGAGTGTGAGTGTGGGTGCTAGTGCTAGATGGTTCTCCGTCTTCCGTTCGTTCGCCGTATCCTCCTTCGCCGGCGTGTCCTCCATAGCTTCAGCGAAGGAGAAGGCTACGGCGGACAGGGCCCGTCGCCGTCTCACCGGTTCTAGTTCCCGGCGATCACGGCGTTCTCGGCGCTACCGGTTTTCAAGCTCTCACCTCTTTGAGCGCGCCTCTCACCTTCGAGTCTCCCGTATTGAGCAGCTCCGCCTAGACGAGTTAGGTTTATGCCTTATGTCGAGCTGGACCCGCGAGAAACTGTTAACGAATATCCGCGAGGTTAGCGTCTGGAAACAGGGAGATCAGCGGGCTCCGCATAAGCCGCTCCTTATTCTATATGCGTTGGGCAAACTGTTGGCCGGCCAGAACGATGTGCGGTTCAAGGAATTCTACGAGCCTTTTACAAAATTGCTCCAGGAGTTCGGACCGCCACGAAAATCGTATCATCCAGAATTTCCTTTCTGGTATTTGCGTTCCGAAGGATTTTGGGAGATCGAACCAGCAACCGGTTGGATCATGAAAAAAGGTGGGTCGTCACCTTCTAAATCCGATCTAATAAACCGAGACGCGGTGGGCCGGTTTGTCCCAACAGTTCAACACCTCCTACTTCACGATTCTGCTCTCCCGGAAGAGGTGGTGAGCCTGGCGCTCAACAATCATTTTCCAGACTCCATTCACGAGGATATCCTTCAAGCGACTCATCTTGAGCAACTGCAAACGGCCAAACCGAAGAGGGACCGACCCGAAGTTTCGTGAAGAAGTGCTCCGAGTGTATGGCTATCGATGCGCGGTTTGTGGTTTTGACTTTCGTTTAGATAATGTTCCCCTTGCTCTGGATGCAGCCCATATCCGTTGGCATCAGGCAAATGGTCCGAGCATCATCTCTAACGGGATCGCCCTCTGTGCCCTACATCACAAACTGTTCGATCGAGGTGCATTCTCGCTCTCTGATAATCTCAGGATCGATGTGTCGGCACGGGTGAACGGCTCAGCCGGTCTAGTAGAGTATTTAACCCGTTTTTCATTCCGTCTCGATTAACCTTCCTAACGTTCGAAACGCTAGACCGCATCCGGATTTCATTCGGTGGCATCGTAAGGAAGTCTTTCACCTACCTGTTGGTGATTGGGCTGTCGTAATTTAGGTAAACGAGTGTGAGTGGCGGCGCCTCCAAGGGAGGCGCTGGTTTTTGGTTTTCCGACTCCTGTATCCTGCATTCCATATTCGAGCTTCGAGCTTCTAGATTCGAGCTTCTCCGTTTCCGTTCCCGGCGACCTGTCCGACGTAACCTCCTCCTTCGCTGAAAGCTATGGAGGACACGTTGGCGAAGTCGGATCCCGGCGTTACCGGCCTCTCACCTCTCACTTCTGACCTCCCGTCTCCCGAGAAACATATTTGCTGTCTCTCAGTTTTGGTTCCTTACTTCCTTATGCCTTTACGCCGGGTTTGCGCTGTTTCGGATCTTCCTCCAGGTGGCGTGAAACGGATCGATGATCCGGCCATTGCGGTGTTCAATGTCGAAGGAACATTGTTTGCCATCAGCGATATCTGCACCCATGCGGAAGCGTCGCTTTCGGAAGGGACGGTTGATGGAGAGATTGTGGAGTGTCCATTGCACGGTGCGACGTTCGATTTGCGTACGGGCGAAGCCCTAACGCCACCGGCAGTTGAGTCGGTCCAAACGTTCCCTGTCGTCACCCAGGGGGACGAGATCTACGTGGAAGTCGAGTGAGTGTGAGTGTGGGTGCGAGTGTGAGTGTCAGCACCTGCAAGGAGGCGCTGGTTGTCAGTTTCCCGTTTTCGGTTCGTCGCTGGTTCGCCGATACGCTCCGCCGTCTCCTGTCTTGCGCCACCGCCGCGAAGAGTCTTAAGGTAATTTACTAGATCCAGAGGCGTGTCTCATAGCAGAATCGCTTCTTAGCCAGATTGTCGGCGTTCCTGTGAGAGAGCGTTGCCGTCACGGCGAGACGCCTAGCTGCTGTTTCGAAGTCGGTTAGCGCAGTACCGGCCTGATGGTGTCCACCGCGACGTGTTAGTCAATCTTCACCTTGGCGATCTTTGCGGCCTTCTGTTCAAACTCTTCGGTCTTCCGTCCCTCGGTTTTTCGTCTCCTGTATCCTGTATTCCGTATTCAAGATTCGAGCTTCGAGATTCGAGATTCCCGCCATCTTGCCGATCGCTGTATCGCTGGACCCTTCTCTGATTCTCGGCGGTGTCGGCGTTGTTGGCACTGTCGGCGATGCCAGCGCTCAAGCTCTCCTGCTAGCACTAACACTAGCACTCTCTGACCGAATCCCGACACACTTGTCACTCCCACTCTTCAAATACTCGGCACTAACGTGTCGCGTCACCAAAAACCTGCAGGTTGTATCCAAGAATGATCGAACACGAAGAGGACCTCAGGGGTGAGAACAACAAAATGACACAACTCTATGCCTAAACTCGAAACACAAAAACAAACGGTCGGACACACCACCGGGACTCGGGAAGAATGGTTGGCAGCGCGGCTCGAGCTGCTCAAAGCGGAGAAAGAACTAACTCGGCGCAGCGACGAGCTGGTGCGGCGGCGTCAGGAACTGCCCTGGGTCAGGGTGGACAAAGAATACCGATTCGAAACAGCTGAAGGGACCGCCTCGCTGGCAGATCTCTTCCGAGGTCGATCCCAGCTCCTCGTCTACCATTTCATGTTCGGACCTGATTACACTGCGGGTTGTCCTTCCTGCTCAGCGATTGCAGACGGGTTCAACGGTATCGCTGTTCACCTGGCAAACCATGACGTCACGCTTTCCGCAGTATCACGCGCCCCGCTGGCCAAGCTCCAGGCATACAAACAACGCCTGGGTTGGACGTTTCCCTGGGCATCCTCGCTCAGCAGCGATTTCAACTATGACTTCAACGTCTCGTTAACCGAAGAGCAACAGCGCAAAGGTGACTTCGAATACAACTACGAACGCGGCGGCCACCCGATGGACCTGGCAGATCCCCCGGAGATTGTCGTCCGGTTAGGTGTCACATGCGGAACCGACGCGGCTGCTTATACACGTGAGAGACCGGGCATGAGCGCGTTTGTGCTCGAGAACGGCGTCGTCTATCACACCTATTCCACTTATGCACGCGGATTGGATGGCCTCTGGGGCATGTACCAATGGCTCGACCGCGCCCCGAGAGGCCGCAACGAAACGGACATCTGGTGGCGCCGCAACGATGAGTACGGCAAGCACTGAGGCGCGCCATGACAATCATTGACACAACCGGGGACATAGAAATCGCGCCACGCTCAAGTTTGGAGCGAGCTTCACAACGAACCTTCTTCGGCGTTGCCGCATTGCTCTTCGTCGCCACCGCGGCAGTAACAATCGTCTGGTGCGTTTCCATGTCGGCAATGGGCGAGATGCCGATGCCAGGCGGCTGGACCATGTCGATGATGTGGATGCTGATGCCCGGACAGACGTGGCTCGATGCCACGGCGTCGTTCCTCGGTATGTGGATCGTCATGATGATAGCAATGATGCTGCCAGCCTTGGTGCCAATGCTGGCGCGCTACCGCCGCGCTATCTGCAAAACAACCGGGACGCGCCTTGCTTGGCTAACTGTGCTGGTGGGCGCCGGTTATTTCTCCGTGTGGACCCTGGTTGGAATGGCCGCCTTTCCGCTGGGTGCTGCGCTGGCAACGATCGAAATGCAGCTACCGACGATGGCGCGCGCCGTCCCATTCATAGTCAGTCTGGTCGTCCTGATCGGCGGCGCGCTCCAATTCACCAGGTGGAAAGCGCATCAACTCGAATACTGTCGGGAAGCACCAGGGCGCGGCTGCACGTTAGCCTCGGACGCCGGCACCGCCTGGCAACACGGTTTGCGCCTCGGGCTCCGCTGCAGCTATTGTTGCGCCAACCTCACGGCAATACTCCTGGTCATCGGAGTCATGGACCTCCGCGCGATGGCCGCGGTGACAGCAGCTATCACCTTCGAACGGATAGCTCCCGGAGGTGAAAGCGTCGCAAAAGCCATCGGCGCCGTCGTTTTCGCTGCAGGCCTATTCCTGATGGCCCGAGCAACGGGCCTCGCGTAAGCGCTTCCGAGGGAAGCGGTTTTCCGTCCACTGTCAACCGTCGACCGTGGACTGTTAGCGTTTGGAGTTTGGGCTCCGGGCTCCGGGCTCCGCGCGAAGACGGATTTCAACAGAAGGTCGCAAAGGACACAGCGCGGCGAAGCCGCAACCAAAGCTGGAGGAGCACCGTGGGCTCCGATTAAAAGGGATTTGTGAAAACACATTCAATTGAAGCAAGCCACGGTGTTCCCGAGAGTTTTCTTAACAAGTTTGGACAGAAGATTACAG
>JBKPCS010000209.1:0-17848 GCA_046727495.1 bacterium
CCTTTTTGCCTGCTGGAAAGGGCACATCTCCTACGACCAAAAGCGCTATCTCCACAGCCTCCAAAACCGCGGCTCCTACCTCGCTAATGCCTGCTAATAAACCGCCCCAAAACACTTGACGGACCGACTCAGATGTCTCGATAGCCGTGCAAGCTATCACTGCTTTTTAAACCTCCACGATCCTAACATTGGGATTTCCGGCGCCAGGTTTCGAGAGAAGCCCAATCGAGGACGACGACGACGAGGACGAGGACGAGAACGATGGCTGGATCCCCCTACTCCACTGTTACGCTTTTCGCCAGATTGCGCGGCTTATCGACGTCGCAACCCAATTTCACGGCCAGGTGATAGGCAAATAATTGCAGAGGAATTACCGACAGAATGGGCGAAAGATAGTCTGGACACTTAGGAATGACCACAACCTCGTTCGCGAGCTTTGAGATCTGGCGATTACCTTCCGTCGCAATCGCGATAACCGGTCCGCTACGCGCTTTGACCTGTTCCAGATTATTTATGTTTTTGTCGTACACGGCATCATCAGGAGCGACAATCACCGTTGGTACTTGCGGACCGATCAACGCAATGATCCCGTGTTTCAGTTCTGCGCTTGGGTGCCCCTCGGCGAACTTGTAAGTGATCTCCTTCAGTTTCAGCGCACCCTCGAGCGCTGTTGGATAGTTGTATTGTCGACCAAGGAACAAAAATCCGCTGGCCTCCGCGTATTTTTCCGCCAGCTCCGCAATTTTCTCGGACTGCTCCAGAACCTGCCGGGCCTGGTCAGGCAGTTTTTCGAGAGCTGAGATAACTTCGATCCCTTGGGCCGATGACATGTGCCGGATACGCCCCATCAATAGCGCCAACAGACACAAAATTGTTACTTGGGACGTAAAAGTCTTTGTCGCAGCAACGCCAATCTCCGGCCCCGCGTGCATGTAAACGCCGCCATCGCTTTCGCGAGCAATCGTGCTACCCACGTTGTTGCAAATCCCGAGGGTTCGATGGCCCTTTTGTTGGCTCTCACGCAAAGCGGCTAACGTATCGATGGTTTCACCACTCTGACTGACCGTGAAGACCAGGGTATTTTTGTCCATCGGCATGTTTCGATATCGAAACTCGCTCGCGAACTCCACCTCTACAGGGACGTGCGCGAGGTTCTCTATCAAATATTCGCCCACTTTGGCTGCATGAAGGGCGGTGCCGCACGCAGTCAGAACAATCCGGTCGACTTCCCGCAACTCGCGCGCCGTCATGTTCAGGCCACCAAGTTTTGCCGTGGACTCACCTTCCGACAACCGTCCTCGCATCGCATCGCGAATAGCCTCCGGCTGGTCAAAGATCTCCTTCAGCATGAAGTGCGGAAAAGCACCTTTATCGGCTTCCTCGGCCGAATATTCGACCTTGCTGACTTGAAACGACGTACCGGTGCCGGCAAGGGATGTGATGTCGAACCGATCGCGTTCGATCGCCACCACATCGTAATCATCGAGGTAAACTACTTCGCGTGTATAGGCGACAATGGCACTGACATCGCTGACGATAAAATGCTGCTCCTTGCCAATTCCAAGAATCAACGGGCTACCGCGTCTCGCACCTAGTATCACATCCGGAACATCCGAATGAAATACTGCCAATCCGTAAGTTCCCACGACTTGCCGCAGCGCATTCTGAAAGGCGTCGGAAAATGTCTTTTTATTTCGAGGCCCAGGCATGTTGTCGAAAATATGGCCGATCAGATGCGCCAAAATTTCGGTATCCGTTTCGGAACGGAACTTGTGTCCCTGGCTTAACAGCTGCTCTCGAAGTTGCTGGAAATTTTCAATCACGCCATTGTGGATAAGCGCAAGTTTGCCGCTCTGATCCAGGTGAGGATGTGCGTTTTGATCGGTCACGCCACCATGAGTCGCCCAGCGGGTGTGCCCGATCCCGGCGCTGCCGGTAATCGGTTTTTTCTGTATCACTTGTGCTAAATCGGCGATCCTGCCTGCACACTTGCGGATTTCGAGTCCTCCGCCGTTCCCGAAAGTTGCCACACCTGCTGAATCGTAGCCCCGATACTCTAAGCGGCGTAACCCGTCGACCAGAATTGGTGTTGCTTCAGCCCTGCCAACATATCCGATAATTCCACACATAGAAAAAAACCAACGTGACAAACTTTTTAAGCCCTAGCACAATGGATGCGATTCGAGTCGCCATCCCTCGCGGATTATGGACGCAATTTCTCTCCAAAACAACACCCTCGCTATCGTAATGGGGGGCGGTGCGGGTACGCGCCTGTTCCCTTTGACAAAAGATCGGGCAAAACCGGCAGTCCCTTTAGCAGGAAAATATCGCTTGGTCGACATTCCGATCAGCAATTGTCTGAACTCCGGCCTTCGCCGGGTCTACGTCTTGACCCAGTTCAACAGCATGTCGTTGCACCGTCATATCAACGCCAGCTACAAGTTTGATAATTTCTCACGAAACTTCGTCGAGATATTAGCCGCTCAACAGACTACGGAAGGCGCACGCTGGTACCAGGGGACGGCCGATGCGGTTCGGCAAAACCTCCGATATTTTCTCGAGGATCCCTACGAGTATTACCTGATACTGAGCGGCGACCAACTCTACCGGATGGACTATTCGATCCTCATGCAACAGCACGTTGAAAGCGGCGCTGATATTACGCTGGCTACGACCCCGGTAGATCGTACCGCGGCGTCCGCGTTTGGTATTATGCACAGCGACGCCGATCGCAGAATCTTTCGGTTCGAGGAGAAACCGAAGGATCCCAAGTTGCTCGATGAGCTTAAGATTCCGCCAGAACTTCTTAAAACCTTGGATTTGCCAACGGATTCCGACCTTTTCCAAGGTTCGATGGGCATCTACGTTTTCAACCGCGATGTACTCATCAGGTGCCTCGCCGGAGACCAGGATGATTTCGGCAAACACATCATCCCAACCTCTCTCAACCAGTACAAAGTGATGGTGTATATCTTCAAAGGGTACTGGGAAGACATCGGGACGATTCGCGCATTTTTCGAGGCGAATCTCGCCTTAACGGACACGCTACCTCCCTACAATTTCTTCGATCGGTTGGCGCCGATATACACGCATCCACGATTTCTGCCTGCCAGCAAAATCAACGCCGCAACAATCCGGCACGCGATTATCGCGGATGGATGCATCATTTCTGACGCACATATCGATCGAGCAATTATCGGTGTCCGCAGCATCATTGAAAGCGGAGCCACAATTCGTAATTCGGTGATTATGGGTGCTGATTTCTATGAAGAACTGGCGGAAGGGACGACTCCTAATGTTCCGCCGATTGGCATCGGAAGAAACTCGGTCGTTGACCGGGCGATTATCGATAAGAATGCGCGAATCGGCGAAAACGTTGTGATCACGCCGGATGGCAAGGCACCGAACGTCGACAGCGAGAATTATTATATCCGAGACGGAGTTGTCGTTATCCCGAAAAATGCAGTCCTGGCCGACGGCACTTGGATCTAGCCTAAATTTTGCGTCGCCCAATGCAAAATTCATCCGGAGGACAGCCCCGAATAATGCTTTCGGGGCTGGGCTAGCCCAGCACGTTCTGAGCACAATGTCCAAATACACTTTGCATTTAGCGAAATCCAGATCGTTTGAGGCAAACGCCATTGTCTCGAGCGTGCTGTTCAGCCTTCCGGCCGAACGGTTATGGAATAACCGGGCTAGAAAGTGCAAGACGTTCCTCTTGATCCTCAAGCACAAAGACAATTGTTAGCCGCCAGTGGACTTTCTGAGCTCGGATTATACCAGGACGCGGTGGAAGAGCTGGAATCGCTACCGGTCGAGATCAGAGAGACAACCGTGGTGCTGGCGAGCTGGCTAGAGCTGTATCAGCACTGGCATAAATGGGCGGAGGCCCTAGCTGTCGCGCAGCGTCTAACAGAACTTGAACCGGATGAGTCAAATTGGGTGATCGCTTTGGCTTACGCGATGCGACGCGCGCGCGGCTTTAGCTCAGCCCGCCAGGTTTTAGAAAACGCTGTCGAGAAATTTCCGAATTGTGCAGCTATTCATTTCAATCTTGCCTGCTACGCGGCTCAGCTCGGCGAACTGGATGAAGCGAGGGGCCGTTTAAGACGGGCAATTGAGCTGGACAGCGAATTTGCGCCTCTGGCAAAGACCGATCCCGACTTGGCGCCAATCCGATCAGAAGATCGGCAGGGCTGATGCAAGAGCTACGCTGATGGCCAATTTCGCTTCGAAGGCGTCGCATTGGATTCCTCTGTTCCAGACCGTCGCGACGTATGATCGGAGGTGGATCGTGAATGATCTAATGGCGGGCTTGTCTGCAGCTGCCGTTCAAATCCCAACGGCTGTAGCCTACGCGCAACTCGCCGGCCTGCCGCCGATAACTGGGCTGTATGCCTGTGTCCTTCCCCTGGTCGCTTACGTCTTGTTTGGATCATCTCGCCAGCTGATGGTGGGTCCCGATTCAGCCACCTGTGCAATGCTGGCGGCGACTCTTGCGCCATTGGCGACAGCCGGAGATCAGCGTTACCTGGAGCTGTCGGCTGCAGTGGCTGTTGTGGCGGCGATCGCCTGCTTTATTTGCAGGTTCTTGCGTCTTGGCTTCATTGCTGACTTCCTCTCCGAACCAATTCTTACGGGCTTTCTCAACGGCGTTGCTCTAAACATCATGTTGAGCCAGCTGAACAAGATTCTCGGGCTCAAGCTCCACACCTCCAGATTCTGGCCCATGCTGTGGGAAACGTTGCGAAAAATCCCGCACCTGCACCCCCCGACTACAATTGTCGGGCTGTCGCTGGTCGTTTTTTTGTTGCTGTTGAAAAGGTTCGCACCCCGCTTGCCGTCAATTCTCATTACGGTAGTCGGTGCGGCTGGTGCTGCATTTCTTTTTCATTTTGAAGCGTTGGATATCGCTGTGCTAGGTAGGCTCCCCTCGGGTTTCGCTCCTCCATTGATACCGAACCTGAAGCTGCGGGAATGGGAAGCGATCGTTCCGGGTGCACTAGGCATTCTGCTGGTGAGCTACTGCAATCTGATTCTTTCGGGAAGAACGTTTGCTAAACAGGGCCACTACGAAACGAATGCTAATCAGGAGTTTTTTGCTCTGGGTGTGGCCGATCTAGCTACTGCGCTCTCGCGCGGGTTTATGGTTAGCAGTTCCACATCGCAGACCGCACTTGCAATATCAGTTGGCGGCAAGACCCAACTTGCTAACCTGGTTGCCGCATTCGTGATCGCGGCGGTTCTGATGTTTGGAACCGCACCTCTTGGATTTATTCCGCAAGCCGCGCTGGGTGCGGTTCTGGTAGTATCTGCTTTGCGCCTGCTCGATTTCGGCTCTCTGCGCCGCTATTACTGGATCAGCAAAACCGAGTTTTTGCTATCAGTGGTTACGACTCTCAGCGTCCTCTCGTTCGGTATCCTCCAAGGAATCCTATTGGCGGTACTCCTGGCACTCGTACATTTGCTAAACCAGATTTCGCGCCCAAACGATGCAGTGATCGGGAAGGTCCCGGGCCTTGACGGCTATAACGACATCTCCAAACATCCGGACGCGACCACGATTCCCGGACTGTTGATCTATCGGTACGACGCGCCGCTCCTGTTTTTTAACGCCGACTACTTTAAGGCGCGACTCCTACGCTTGCTCAAAGAATCGAAAGGACAGATTAACTGTGTCCTACTCGATTTTGAGACCTCAGCCATCATCGACATTTCCGGCGCTGATGCGCTCGACGAAGTTCGTAACCATCTCATAAAAGGCGGGATTGGTCTCAAGCTTTGCCGAGTCCGTCGCCTGGCGCTTGCCATCATCGATCGAGCTGGCCTGGTGAAAAAAATAGGAGAATCGAATCTCTTTCCGTCGATTCGAAGCGGGGTGGATGCGTTCTTGGCGGAACAGAAAAGGTGAGCTGGAGAACCTTTCGGCGGCCCTTTCAGGGCCGGATTTTGCAGGCCGGGGTAGTGCAGGGTTTGCTACACTCACGCCTGGCTGAGATTTGTTGTCGCATTGCGAACAAAATCCCGATGCTGTGCGTCTCGCAGAAGCGCGCGCGTCACCTTAGGATCGCGAAGGTCGATCTAGAAGATCAATCCGCCAATGGCGGATGAACCCAGAGGATTCGGCCGAAGCTTCTAGTCCGGCCAAGGCCGGATGGGTTGATCGCGCCATTGGCGGATCGACCACCCAGCGCGTGACTGCACCCCTTAAGTCGACGCACATGCACCCTTGGCGGGACTCATGCGATAAGCTCACCCAATCGCGGCCTAGCGTATTATCGCCAATGTTTTCCCTTATAACGCTTCGCTGTTGTCCAATCGGGCAACAAAACTACCTTCCAATCACAAAATTCCTGCTTCAGCCAGATAGATCCTTGACAAAGTTGGTTTCATAGAAGCCAGGGGTGATCCGGCAGCCACGGGAGAACCCCTAGATTCCGAACCCCCAAACGCGGCCGCCTGAAGGGGCGGTAAAGCGCTTACCGGAGCGCGGGCCATCGAGCGACGGGTGGCGTACCGAGCGGCGGTGACGGCCGTGTTACGCCCAAGTATTGGCGGAGGCGGAAAGCACCGCTCTCCTAGATTATGCCGGATACATTTTCGATAACTCGGTCGTGACAGCGAGAAGCTTCGCAGAAATTCCTGGCCTCAACTCCGGTTGAGCATGGCTGGCAAACAGGAACATATGCTTTGCCTGCACTGCTGTCAGACAGCCTTGCCCAAGATTGAATGTCGCGATCCTGCGGTCGGACTGGACATGCTGATCGGTTTGTCCAGGCAGCCGGCTGAACAGTAGGCCATAAGCTCGATTCGGAACCTTTAGAAAATCATGAAGGTTTTCCGGGAGATTCGATGCCAATACGCTCCCCTGATTTTTCACAATCAAACATCCATCCAAACCGGGGAGGGCGGACACCAGACGCGAGACCTTTGTTGCGTCCAGCGGCCCTTCCGTAAGCAGCTCGCTCTCGAGCAGGTAAGAGTCCCATTCGTTCGAGACTGGACAAACGGTCGTTTGGTGTAAAAGCGGCAAACTCTCTTCTGATCGTACATCGGACTGGTTCGCTGCAGCTGAGCAACCCTCGTTCGACAACTCAGCTTTGTAGCCTCGCAAGATATTAATTTCCTCGATAAGCATCTCGCGGACCCGGACACGCTCGTCGATCTCGTGCCGGAGCCGTTCCAGCACGCGTAACAACTGGTCGACATGTTGATAGAACGCGTCGACTCCGGTTCCCTCCTTCGCCCTATAGTCATCGTCTCGGTCCATCGCTGCGGTCATCTACGATCCGGGAACGAGCGTGTCCAGGGAAAAAGGCCGCGCCGACTAGAATCCGGCAAACGCCAAACCAAACACAACAAGCGCAAAGACGATGCAATAGTAACCGAAAAACTTCCATCGCCCCTGCTCTAACCAGCTGGAGAGCAACCAGAGCGCAGCAAGTCCGGCGGCGAAGCTGCAGAGCATCCCGAACAGACCCGGGACCGCAAGATGCACAAGATGCGACGGTTGTGTCACGTCTGAGTGCGCTTTCAAAAGCCGCAGCCATTCTTTAGCGATAACCGCAGGCGTCAGCACAACAGCTAGCGCGAAACTGAACTCCTCCGCGCGAATCTTCTCGACGCCCAGTAGCATACCAAGCGAGATCGTTGCCCCCGACCGTGAAAACCCTCGAAACGGAAGGCAGAATCCCTGAATAAGTCCGATCCACCAGGCGTCTCCGGTCCTGACGTCATGGGTTCCAGGTTGGTTATCGCGGCGGATACCGGCATAAATAATAAGAATCCCGGCAGCGAGCAGAGCCGCTCCGATAAGCGGTAGCTGGGAAAACAGTTGTTCCACTTCCGCTTTTTCTGCGTTCTTCAGGAAAATCTTCTCGATCACAAATTGCAAACCGAGCCCTATGATGCCGGTAACGGCTGTCGCAATCACGACTCTCACCAGGATGTCTCGGAGTCGTTCTACCCGCGAAAAATAGTGCTTACTCCAGGCTTTCCAAAAATAGGCGATGACGGCGAACATCGTGCCGGTGTGGAGCATGACTAATAAGAAAGTCATCTCCGGGCTGGACGGATCGAGGCCCATTAATTTCTCAGCTATGATCACATGCGCTGAGCTTGAGACTGGAAGCAATTCGGCTGCTCCCTGTACAAGTCCGAGGATCAGAATCTGAAGAATGTTCACGCGATAAAAAAATGGAGCCAACGACGGGAGTCGAACCCGTGACCTGCCGATTACGAATCGGCTGCTCTACCTCTAAGCTACGTTGGCCTCAGAGAAAGCCGATAGTAGCCTTGGCATTCTGCACAGTCAAATGAGTGCGGGTGCGAGTGTGAGTTAAAACGCGCGCGAAAAACAACGATCTCGGGTGCCTCCAACTTGCACTCGCGCTTCAATCCTCACTCACTATAATCGTGCGAATGGTAGTAAAAAACTTATTGGTCGTTCTGACCTTCCTCGCTTTAGCTACTATTGCTTCCAGCTTCGCCGAAGACGCGGCGACACCGCACTCTACGATGCCCTCTAGGAGTCGGTCGATGTGATGAAAACGCGTCCTGGGCGGAAGGCAGTCGTTCTCTTGAGCGACGGTGTCGACGACGACGGTAGAGGAAAGCAGCTTAGCAAACACTCAATCGACTATGTTTTGCGTTTGGCTCGCGATGTAAACGTCCCTCTCTACTCAATCGGGTCGGAAACGAAATCGACGAAGCTCTCCTCGCAAGTATCGCTCAAGGGACCGGAGCCCTCTATTTTCTGGCTCCGCAGGCCGCAGACCTGAAGGCCTTGTACGCGAAGATCGCGGAACAACTTTCCGGACAGTATTTGATCTCCTATGTCTCTAATCGCTCGAAGAACGGTTCATCGCATCAGGTCCAGATCCGGTAAGGCGAATATGTGAGCGTTAAGGAGTATAGATCGCCAGGGCAGCCACGACCAGCTGCGGTCCGCGCAATCGCGCCGCCAGCCGGAACTGTCGTGCTTCATCCCATCTCTTATGCGGGAGTCCCATCCTGGATTCCATTACCTGAAGGAGCGACCATAACCAATGTTTCGATCAACCGGCTGGAAGCAGGCATCAATGGACGGATCGAATACCGAATTCCACAGACCATCCAGACCGTTTCTGAATTCAGTCGAAAACAGTTAGTCGCAATCGGAATGCAACCCGACTACCTCGTCACCGATTCGTCGGCAAGAGTCTCGGGAAAGAGCGGGGAAAAGGCGTTTGAGCTTTTGGGAAGGCGAGAGGGCGATTCGGCAAACTCGTTTGTTCTGAATTTCTCCGAAGGTAAAGAGACTCACATTCCCGTGGCAGGAGCTGCAACGACCGTTCACCTCCAGGGAGCTCGCAACGCGGTCGATTTGGCCCTGAAAGGCACCCCGGAAACCGGATCTTCATTCGCAATTAGCCGGAATGGAATTCAGATAGAACAAAATGCGCCGAGCGCTGGCGCTACCGCGGAACAAAAGACTTCTACCGAACCTGTGCATTTCATTTTGAACTCCGACCTGTCCACTGTAGCGGCGTTCTACCGGCAGCAGATCGGCATCCCGGTCGCTCAGTCCAAAATCGACGCGGACGGCGGCACGCTGACTTTTGAAGAGACGAGAAGAAAGCGACGGTCGACCTCAAACCGGCTGGCCAAAACCAAACGGAAGTCACGATTCGGATCGAGCCGGAGGAGGAATGAGAGGATGGGACGGATAGGACCTATGAGACGTATGGGTCGATAGGACCTACGATATGCCGGGGATGCGGATTCCCTTGGTGCGGGCAGTTTCGGCTGCGAGTTCGTAGCCGGCATCGACGTGTCGCGCTACCCCGATACCTGGGTCGTTGGTGAGAACTCGTTCCAAGCGGCGCGCTGCGGCGTCCGTTCCATCGGCAACTGTTACCTGGCCGGCATGCAGCGAGTAACCTATTCCGACGCCGCCACCGTGATGAACTGAAACCCAGCTTGCGCCGCTGGCGGTGTTCAGCAGCGCATTCAAGATCGGCCAATCGGCAATCGCATCTGAGCCATCCTTCATCGCTTCGGTTTCCCGGAACGGCGATGCAACTGAACCGGTATCCAAATGATCTCGTCCAATCGCAATCGGCCCATCAAGCTCGCCCCGTTTTACCATTTCGTTTATCGCCAAACCCATCTTGGCGCGATAACCGTAGCCTAGCCAGCAGATCCGCGCGGGGAGCCCCTGAAACCGGATTTTCTGACGCGCCAATCGAAACCAACGGCTCAGCGTACGGTCATCCGGAAACAGATTCAAAGCCAGTTCATCGGTCTTTTGGATATCCCGAGGATCGCCGGACAAAGCAATCCAGCGAAACGGGCCTTTTCCTTCGCAAAACAGAGGCCGGATGTACTCGGGCACAAAGCCTGGGATCCGGAAGGCGTCTTTGCAGCCGGCATCAAATGCGTTTTTTCGGATGTTGTTGCCGTAGTCAAAAGCGACGGCTCCGCTCCGTTGAATTTCCAGCATCGCGCCGACATGGATCGCCATCGATTCCAGCGACCGCCTGACGTATTCCTTTGGATCGCTTCGGCGAAGGGCATCCGCATCGGGCAAAGATAAACCGCGCGGGACATATCCGACGAGCGGATCATGGGCGCTGGTTTGATCGGTTATTGCATCAATCTCAACACCGCGCCGGGCAAGCTCCGGCAGTATTTCCGCACAATTACCTACCAGCCCAACCGATAAGGGCTTCTTTTCCGCAGCCGCCTTCTGGCACCAGGAAAGTGCCTCATCGAGATCATGGGAAATCCGGTCGCAGTATCCGCTGTCTACTCTGCGCTGAATACGCTGCGGATCGACTTCTACTCCGAGACAGACTGCGCCGTTCAGGGTTACAGCAAGAGGCTGCGCGCCGCCCATGCCGCCCAGGCCACCGGTAACCACGAGTTTCCCGCGAAGGTCGCCGCCGAAATGCCGATCTGCCACCGCCGCGAACGTTTCAAATGTTCCCTGAACAATTCCCTGTGAACCGATGTAGATCCAACTACCGGCGGTCATCTGGCCATACATCGTCAATCCTGCCTGCTCCAGGGCATCGAATATCTCCCAATTGGACCATGCCCCTACCAGATTCGAGTTCGCCAGCAAAACGCGCGGCGCTTCGTCGTGCGTGCGAAAGACCGCGACCGGTTTTCCGGATTGCACCAGCAGCGTCTCATCGTTCTTGAGAGTCTGCAGTTCTCTCACAATCGAATGATAGGCGTCCCAGTTGCGAGCGGCTTTCCCGCGTCCGCCATATACAATGAGATCCTCTGGGCGTTCCGCGACCTCTGGATCCAGATTATTCATCAGGCATCGAAGCGCGCCCTCCTGTTGCCAGCTCTGACAGGTGATCTTCGGTCCACGAGGCGCCCGCACAACAGTCGATGTAGTCATAGCCTTCAGTTTTCTAACACTAACTCTCCGACGGCCCACTCAGCGGCCCGAATCAATACGCCCGATCGCACCAACTCCAGCGCCGTCTGAATGTCGTGATGGAACAGACGATCAGACTCCGCAAATGAAATCCGTTTCCTAAGCTCGGCGTGCGCAGCTTCAACTCCGCGACCGGCTTTTAATGGATGGATGAAATCCAGCGCCTGCGCCGCGCTCATCATCTCAATCGCTAGAACGGTTTCGCTGTTCTTGACCACTTCCAGCAACTTCGTCGCGCTTGTTGCACCCATCGATACATGGTCTTCCTGGCCAAGCGAGCTTGGGATTGAGTCTACCGAAGCCGGGTGGGCAAACACCTTGTTCTCAGAAACGAGGGCTGCAGCGGTGTACTGCGGCAGCATGAAGCCCGAATTCAATCCGGTATCGTGCATGAGTAGTTTCGGTAGTTTGATATCCCCCAGCGTGTCGCCTCCCAACAAAAGATAGAGTCGGCGCTCAGAGATTGAGGCAAGCTCGGCAACTGCCATCGCTAAGTAATCCAGAACAAATGCGATCGGCTCACCGTGAAAATTGCCGCCGCTGACAATGTCCCCTTCGGGAAACACCAGAGGATTGTCGGTAGCAGAATTGATCTCAGTCTCCGTCACCAGACGGGCGTGCTCAAAAGCGTCTTGAACAGCGCCGTGCACCTGCGGAACGCAGCGAATCGAATAAGGGTCCTGAACCTTCTGACAATTAATATGCGAAGGAAGGATTTCGGACCCTTGCAAAAGTTGCCGCATGCGAGCCGCAACAGCGCTTTGACCTCTGTGGGGTCGCGCTTGAGCAATTCGCCGGTCAAACGGTGCCGCACTGCCGCGGATCGATTCCAAGGTCATCGCCGCGGCAAGGTCTGCAGTCAAGATAAGTCGTTGGATTCTAAGCAGACAATGCACCGCATAGGCCGTCATGAACTGAGTACCGTTGATCAGCGCAAGACCTTCCTTAGCCTTCAGCCGCAACGGCTCGAGGCCCAAACGATCCAACGCCTTTGCCGCCAACTCCTTTTCCCCGTTTGAAACAACCTCGCCAAAGCCGAGCAAGGCGAGCGTCAAGTGCGCCAAAGGCGCGAGATCACCAGAAGCTCCCAATGAACCCTTCGTGTAAATGACAGGCGTGATTTTCTCGTTGTAAAGCCGAAGCAGAAAATCGATGACCGTCGGGCGGGCGCCAGATAAGCCAACTGCCAGACCGTGGGCCTTCAATAACAGCATGAGACGAACGATCTCCACCGGCACCGGGTCACCGACACCAACCGCATGGCTCAAAATTAGATTTTCCTGGAGCTTTTCCAGGTCCTCAGCCGGAACTCGCTGCCGCGCCAAGACGCCGAATCCAGTGTTGATTCCGTACAGAGGTTGATTCCCGGCGGCGAGCTTGTCTACCAACCCGCGAGATTCTTTAACGCGAACTAACGCTTCTTTGGACAGAGTAATTTTCGAATCGGTTTGAACGAGGTCGGCGATACGATCAAGGTTAAGGTTCTTGCCGTCGATCCCGTAAGAACGGATTCTTGCAGCGCGGGCGCGACCGGATGAATGGAACGCGGACCGCTTCTTTTGTTTTAATCGTTTACTCATCGATTCCGGAGCAATTGCTCACGTTCTAATAAAATTCTACGCCAGAAGTAACACAATGTCCGAAGATCGTAAGCAAAAATACGATATGGATATCATTTTGTTCAAACTCAGGACCTTGCAAAAGAGCTTTTTCAGGTTCATTTTCCCGCAACCTAGACGGCTCTCCACGCGTTAGGTAGAGAAAGACTGTTTGTCGCGGTATGAAACGTTGGTTGTTGGCCGCTTTTGCTGCTCTTCAATCGGTGTCCACGGCGTCCGCTCAGTACGCCGTCGAGCTCGATCTCACCTTTCAAAAGGCTTATTTGCTGTATGACGGGCGGATGGTGATGGAGTCTCCCATCTGTTCGGGGCGACCGGGACACGCCACACCAACCGGCTCGTTCCGAATCACTGATAAGGATCTAAGCCATGTCTCTAGCATCTACGGGCGGATCGTTGACCGCTATGGCCGCACCGTTGTCGCCGACGCGGATGTGGATATGCCTACGCCCGCCGGGAACCGGTTCTTAAATGCTCCGATGCACTACTTTATGCAGTTCGCGCCGGGCATCGGCCTGCACGCAGGGTATCTTCCAGGTTATCCGGCCTCTCATGGATGCGTGCGAATGCCGGAGCAATACGCGGTTGCCTTTTTCCGTGCCGTATCAGCTGGGACACCAGTGACCGTATTTGGCTCAGCGCCACGGGAAAGACAATATCAGGTTTCTAACCGGTACGATCGAAGATACTACCCGGATCAGCGTTACTACGATCGGTACTACAACGATCCGCGCTTCTATTATCGCGGCCAAGTAGTTGTTCCGCCGCCACCCGGATTCTGGCCGTTCTGAAGCGCTCGCAGTAGGGGCGGGTTGGGCCGCCTCTATGGCCCTTTCAGGGCCTGCGCAAATTGAAAACCGTTTCCAGGGGTTCCCCGCCAAGGCCGGGGTCACCCCTGGCTGAGATTTGTTGTCGCGTTGCGACAAAGACTTCCCAACCGGGGCCGCCAGAGATTTGATTTTTGCAAGCGGTGATTTGTCCCGAATGCGACACCGTATGCGCTTTTAAAGCGAGGCCTTGTCCCGAATGGGACAACATATCTCAGCCAGGGGTGATCCCGCCTTGGCGGGAGAACCCTGGACCTTTCGCCGATACGCGTCGGCCCTGAATGGACCATAGAGGGGGCCCAGCGCGCCACACCAAACCAGGTCACGATCCTAACGTTGATGGAGGGGAGCTGCGTTTCGAGGCTCGCTAACTTTGTCGGCTTCGACATGGATCGCTTGCGCCAACCAGAGAAGCGCCGACAAGATGCCGACCAGAATAGCGGTCCGGTTGGTTTCCTGAATCCGAGAGCTAGTTTGTTTAAATATCGCAAGCAGACGCATCTGACAGCAACTCTCCACCGCCTCACAGAATTCGGCCATACTACTTACGGGGGAGAGAACGCTCTTGCGGTCGCTATGACCCTGGCGCGCCTACTAGTTTATTCTAGAAATACTGATCTCCGTGAATTCGGCCCTGGCCAACGATTCTACCTTTTGCGTCAACCAAGAAAAACTTGCCCCATTCCTCGTCCTCATCCTTTAGGTCGATTGCCCAATACCCATGCTCAGGCCGCCAGGATGCTCGAGTAACTTTGGAAAGCGGATACGGAAATTGAGGACAGGCTCTCTGGGCAATCGCTACCGCAGTCTCCCGCGGAATTCGGCCCGGGACGTACGCATCGTTCGTCGATTCGCAGCCGGCCAAAACGAGTATGCTGAAGAAAAGTGCCAGGTAACGCATAGTAGCCACAAGGTAGGTTCTGGCGTCTGTTTTTCCAACTTGAATTCGTTCAAGCTCACGAACAGGCTGCGTTTCGTATGTCTATCCAGGAGAGGCTGAACGATGCGGTTGCGACTATCAGCGCCTTGTCTGAGATGGAGGAGTCCATCAAAGCTGCTGCCAATCTTCTCCGAGAAACGCTTCTCTCCGGACAAAAAGTGCTGATCTGCGGCAACGGCGGCAGCGCGTCGGACAGTGCCCATTTTGCGACCGAGCTGGCATGCCGCCTGGTTGCCGACCGGAAACCATATCCTGCGATCTGCCTGGCCGCTGATGGCGGGCTATTGACGGCCACCGCAAACGACTATGGGTTCGAAGAGGTATTCGCCCGGCAAGTCAAAGCTTTCGGCAAAAAGGGCGATCTGTTGATTGCGATTACCACGAGCGGCCAATCGAAGAACGTCCAACACGCTCTGGAGACCGCTAACGAAGCGGGATTGAAGTCTATCGCACTTCTTGGACGCGATGGTGGCTCCTGCCGTGGGTTAGCAACAATCGACTTGTTAGTGCGCCATTCGATCACCACGAGAATACAGGAAGCGCACAAGGTGATCATTCATCTGTTATGTGAATTGATCGAGCCCGATTTATGAGCGGCGTTCTGATTGGTTTGCTCCTGGGAGCATTCCTCGGCTCTTTTCTGAACGTCTGTATCTATCGGATTCCGAGAAATATTTCTCTGGTTAACCCGTCACGCTCTTTCTGCCCAAATTGCCTGCGCCAAATTGCCTGGTACGAAAACGTACCGATTTTTGGTTGGTTCTTGTTGCGTGGCCGCTGCTCCCAATGTGGGCAACCTATAAGCTTTCGGTATCCTGTCGTAGAGCTCCTTACAGCTGTCCTCTACGCTGTTTGCGCCACAATCGTTCCTTTTCCCACGTTTCTTTCGCTTTGGATTTTTTTTTCGCTGTTGATCATTGCGACGTTTGTCGACTTAGAATTTCTCGTGATTCCAGATGTCGTGAGCAAGAGCGGCATCGTTGCTGGGATCGTGCTTAGCCTCATCACGCCAGGGCTGCACCACACCGTTTCCCGACTTGGCGCCGTCACAGAATCTGTCACTGGTTGTGTTAGTGGGGCGGCGCTTCTGCTAGTCATTGGTTTTCTGGGCAGACTGGCGTTTGGCAGGCATCGGATTGAAATGATCGGATCGGCCCCGTTTCGTTTCGCGATCCTGTCCGAAAACCACGCGCAAATCGTCATCAATGAAGAGTCGTTTCAATTGCAAGAATACCTTGTGCGTAAACAAGACAAAATTGTCGTTCGGGTAAAGGACGCGACGCTGAACGGCAAGCTCTACAAGGACTGCGTTTTCACATTTTTTTATGATCGTCTCGCGACACCTCGTTTGACGTTGCCTTTGGAAGAAGTGACTGACCTTACAGGACACGCGGAATGGATCATCCTGCCCCGCGAAGCGATGGGACTTGGCGACGTGAAACTGATCGCCGCGATCGGCGCGTTCACCGGGTGGCAGGGAGTGCTGTTCACCATCGCCGCCGCCTCGCTCTTCGGCTCTGTATACGGGCTTGGCCTCGCGGCGGCTCGACGTCGAGAATGGTCTTCAAAAGTTCCTTTTGGGCCGTTCCTGGCGTTAGGATCAATTGTCTGGGTGTTAGGTGGGCGCGAGGCGCTTCAATTTTTCGGCGTGCTGTAGGGCGGCTGACCCTGCTGCTTTAGAGCGCTACAAAACGATTACTAGAACAAGCCTTTACAAGCCGTCAAAAATTTGCTGTGGCCTCGCCATGAACGCCAAACGCCAAACGCCAAACGCCAAACGCCAAACGCCAAACGCTAACCCCGTCCGAGCAACGCTCTCGCATGCGCCATGGCCGACTCGCTCTTCCCGCCCAGCATCCGTGCCAGTTCATTAACACGATCTTGCCCAGACACCTCACTCAGAATCGTTCGCGTCCTGCCTTGAGAAATTGCTTTTGTTACAAAGAAATGTTTGCTGGCCGCCGCAGCTACCTGAGGCATGTGCGTGATCACCAAGACTTGGCGATTCTCGCCCAGGGATCGCATCTTCGCTCCAACCGAATGGGCAATCTCTCCACCAACGTTCGCATCAATTTCGTCGAAAACCAGAAGACCAATCAGGTCCTGGTGCGCCAATGCTGTTTTAATGGCGAGCATGACCCTGGATATTTCGCCACTGGAAGCGATCGCGCGCAGAGCTCTCGGAGGTTCACCCGGATTCGGGGCAAAGAGAAACTCTACTGTTTCGAAACCATGGTTCGTCGGTTCATTCGTGCGCTGAGTAACAATCTCAAAATGCGCCAGATTGAATCCCAAATCTTTCAGATGTTTTCGGACGCTAGCTCCGAGTTTCGAACTCGCCTTTAATCTCGACTGAGTCAGCTTTTCACCCATTTGTTTTAGCGCCGCCGCAGACTGCGCGATCTCGGCTTCCAAATCACTCGCAAGCTCTTCCCGGCGATCAACGTTTTCCAAACGGCTCGTCAACTCACCCGTCAATGCGATCAATCCACTCTCGTCGGTGTGATATTTCCGCTGCAACGATTGAATCAGGTTCAGCCGCTCCTCCAGTTGTTGGAGCGCCCCAGGGTCGATATCAACCCGGCCTTGGTAAGCCGCCAGAGATCTCGCTAACTCTTCAAGCTCGACCATGGCGGTTTCCTGACTGTGCAAGAATTCAGAAGTTGATTCGTCCAGCCGCTGCAACTCTTTCAAGTGTCTCGCAACGTCGCCCAGCTGGGTTAATACCGAGCTCTCCGCTTCCGAGAGCTGTTGCAGAATCGTCTCTGTAGTCTCAATCAACTTCTTTGAGTTCGAAGCAACCTTGTACCTGCCTTCCAGTTCCTGCAGTTCGCCTGCTTGCAGGTTGGCTGCTTTTAGTTCGTTGAACTGATGCCGCCAGAGATCGAGATTTTCTTTCGATGTTTCTTGCTGCAGTTCTTGCTGCCTCGCTTGCAACCGCTTCAGCTCACCGAAATTCTTTTGATATGCTCCGACCAACCCCGCATTCTCGCCAAACGCGTCCACTAACTTGAGCTGTTGGTCGGTA
>JBKPCS010000210.1:0-18916 GCA_046727495.1 bacterium
CAGCAAGGGAATTTATACGTGTCCAATGCATCCAGAAGTTGTCTCAGACAAACCAGGTAACTGCCCCAAATGCGGCATGACCTTAGAGCCCATGATGCCAAAGCCAGCTGAGACTAAGACCATCTACACTTGCCCGATGCATCCGGAGATCGAACAGGATCATCCGGGGCAATGCCCAAAGTGTGGGATGACCCTTGAGCCTAAGACGGTTGGCGGTCTTGATGAACAGGAACGACGGGAGATCCGGTCGCTGACAGTAAAGTTTTGGGTGGGGTTGGCTCTGACGGTTCCCGTCCTGTTCCTAGGCATGGGCAAATATATCCCGGGCCTGCACCTGTCGACCCTGATTCCGATGGCGGTGTCTAAATGGTTGGAACTGATTCTCAGCACGCCCGTGATTCTCTGGGCGGGCGCGATGTTTTTTGCTCGTGGATGGCGCTCCATCATCAATCGGCAGCTGAACATGTTCACCTTGATCGCGATGGGGGTTGGGGTGGCCTACTTGTATAGCGTCGTTGGAGTGCTATTCCCCGGAATATTTCCGGGCTCTTTCAAAGAGGACGGTGAAGTTGCCGTCTACCTTGAGGCCGCCGCTGTGATTACGGTTTTGGTCTTACTCGGACAACTGCTCGAAGCCAGGGCGAGAAACCGGACTGGACAGGCCATTCGAGCACTGCTCGGGTTAGCGGCCAAGACTGCGCACCGGGTGCGGGATGGTAGGGAGGAAGAAGTACCAGTCGATGAAATTCAAAAAGGCGATGTGCTACGCGTGCGTCCGGGAGAGAAAGTGCCGATCGATGGCGTGATCACCGAAGGCAGGAGCAGCGTCGACGAATCGATGATCACTGGTGAGCCGATGCCGGTGGAGAAAACGGTTAACGACCCAGTCATCGGAGCGACCGTTAACCAGACCGGCTCATTTCTCATGCGGGCAGAAAAGGTAGGTGCGGAGACGTTGCTCTCTCAGATCGTTCACATGGTGGCGGAAGCGCAGCGCAGCCGTGCCCCGATCCAGAAACTTGCCGATACGGTCTCCGGCTATTTCGTACCGACGGTCATTCTGACGGCGGTTATCACCTTTATCATCTGGTCTATTTGGGGACCGGC
Organism: bacterium; assembly: GCA_046727495.1. Classification (GTDB taxonomy): domain Bacteria; phylum Verrucomicrobiota; class Verrucomicrobiia; order Chthoniobacterales; family JAFAMB01; genus JBKPBY01. The sequence continues at coordinate 1,108 of JBKPCS010000210.1, forward strand.
GCCTGCGATGGCCTATGCTATCGTAAATGCCGTCTCCGTATTGATCATTGCGTGCCCGTGCGCTCTCGGGCTGGCCACGCCGATGTCAATTATGGTTGGCGTGGGTAAAGGCGCGCAAACCGGCGTCTTGATCAAAAATGCGGAAGCGATCGAGCGCGCTGAGAAGGTGAATTGTCTTCTCACGGACAAAACCGGGACGTTAACTGCCGGCAAGCCTCGAGTTACCAGCCTGATTCCTAACGCCGGTTTTGACGAGCAACAGCTACTGGCTTTGGCGGCTTCTCTGGAGCAAAACAGCGAGCATCCGCTAGCACGCGCGATTGTTAGTGAAGCCAACGAACGGAATATCAATTTCGAGGCAGTCGCGGATTTCGAGTCGACCACGGGTGGCGGCGTTTCGGGTAGAATCAACGGAAAAAGGGTGCTTATCGGTAAAGAAACATTTGTCGAGGCAAGCGGTCTGTCGATTCCATCTGAACTTTCCACCAAAGCGCGTGAGCTTCAGGAAAAGGCTCAGACGGTGGTCTGGGTGAGTTCGAATGCCTCGGTAGCCGGGGTTCTCGGAATTTCCGATCCCATCAAGGCAACCACTCCTGGCGCAATCAAAGCTCTTCACGCACTGGGGCTCAAAGTCATTATGGCGACGGGCGACAATCGGAAAACTGCTGATGCGGTGGCCCGAGAGTTGGCGATTGATGAGGTGCGCGCGCAATTAAATCCAAAGGATAAGAACGAGATCATTAAGCAGCTGCGTCAACAAAAGTACGTCGTTGCTATGGCGGGCGACGGCATCAATGATGCACCTGCTTTGGCGGAGGCTGATGTGGGGATCGCGATGGGTACCGGCACCGACGTGGCCATGCAAAGCGCCGGTATCACGCTGGTGAAAGGCGACCTGGTCGGCATCGTTAAAGCAATCGCGCTCAGCCGGGCTGTGATGCGAAACATCCGGCAAAACCTGTTTTTCGCCTTTATCTACAATGCGGTCGGTGTTCCCGTAGCGGCCGGTATTCTCTATCCCTTCTTCGGAATCTTGTTGAGTCCCATCATTGCGGGCGCTGCGATGGCTTTCAGCTCGGTATCTGTGGTGAGCAACGCGCTACGGCTCAACAACGTAAAACTCTAGCCACAAATAATTGGCAAAGTGACAGGAGTGCATCTTTTGACATTTGTTGACGGAGGCCGCGCCTCGCGTTCTGCTCTCGAGTCGAGCGCGAGGAAGAGACGAACAGTGACTTGTCGCGCCGTAGCCGGGGCGAAGGCGGAAGGACGCAAAGATTTCCACGATTGGGAAAACAGAAAACTGTTTCTACCTTTGTCTTTAACTCTGCGATCTTTTGTTCGGTTTCTCTGATTGTGGTGTGCTAGTCGGGCCCGGTGGTAACTGGGAGCAAGGCGATGCTACTTTCGAAGAATATCTTCGACCCAGGACATTGCTGCCATCGTAGTCGGAAAGCCAATCGTCATGATGGCAAGCACTCCCACGTGCCGTAACTCGTCCGGTGTACAGCCTGCCTCTAATGCTCGACGCGCGTGACTGTGCACAGCGCCCTCGCGTGCCGCGCCAACGGCAATTCCCAGCTTGACCAGCGCGCGGGTCTTGCTATCCAACGGTCCTGCTGACTGGGTGACTTCACCCAGCGCCTCGACCGCCTGCAAAACGGCGGGGTAACTCTTCTCGAAGTGCTGATACCGAGCAGGCATTTGGGCTTTCGATTTTGTGGAGGATGTTTTTTTCATGGCTCAACCGGCTGTGCTTCGAGTGTGCCAGAAAGCTTTCAGCGAGCCAAGCAAGAGAGCGCGCCGAGGGACAACGCCGCAGGCGGAACGCCGGGATCCTCCTTCGCTGAAGCTACGGCGGACAGGTCGAGCGAGATCGAGCGGGATCGCCGGCAACTGAAGAGGAAACGGCGCTTCGAACACGCCAAGGCGCAAAGAGGGATCTCACGCAAAGACGCTAGACGGAAGGGACCTCACGCAAAGACGCCAAGACGCAAAGTTTTTTGATTTGGAGGGGAGCAGGCAGATTTTTGGTCCTGGCTGATGTTTCGGAACGAGCGCATGAGAGGGTGATGTTGTGTAGGCGACGGCGCCGGGAATGAGAGAATGCGATCCCTACGTGGGTGACCGCTCATGGGAATCGTACTAATACTGTCCGACGAGGCCTTGGCGTAGTCGGGAGCCCTGCCGGAGGAGGAAGCACCGCCCTCCAGCAGGTCGTCGCTTCTGAAAAACCTTAGCGTCTTTGCGTCTTGGCGTGAGGTCCCTTTTTGCGCCTTTGCGTGAAGTCCTTCTTCCCGTCTCGCCGGGTCCCCAGCGCACTGCTTTGCTATCCGCGAAGCGCGGCGCTCGTGGTCGCCAGCGCTTTCCGATCCTCCTGTGCCCTCGCTCTTAGCGTTCGATAAAAGACGATCAGGTGCACAAAACTAAGAGACGGCACAAGGAAACACGGAATCAGAATCCATGGTAAGCCACCGATTAAAGCGGAGCTCGGATCATCAAAGAACAAGCGACTAGGGCCAGGTGCAGACAGTGCTCCCAGGGTTAGCGCAATCACGAGGTCAGCTAGACCTAGGCTGTTCCAAAAAAGAACCGCGCCGCGAGCGTTGTCCGGTTCCCTGGCTGCCCAGAGCGCGATTGGGAGGGCGGTCACACCAACGACGATATCACCCCAGCCAGCGGTAGGTGCGAATGGCGCCGGTAACCGTTTGGCTGCATAGAGTAGAACAAACAGGATGCCAAGAAGCCGGATGCCGTTCAACGCGATCAACGCGGGTAAGGGTACTGATTGCAGCCGACCTCGTCCGAGTGACGAGCCGAATCCGATTACGCTAAAAACAACAACTGGAATTACCGCGGCGGCACCCAGCAGCGATATACTGATGGTTCCGGGCGTCCCGATCCAAAGCACTCCGGTGAACCAGAGTGCCATGGCAACGCCAATTGATATACGTTGGGTCAGTGACGAGCCAAACAATGCGACAAACGTCGCAACTAGCGCCGTTGCAGCGGCGGTGATACCGACGGTGGAGAGAAGATCAAATGTCATTTGTCCGTTCCTGGATAGATGCTTTTGTTGGAGTGCGGGGTACGATATCGTACCGATAACTATTGAACAATTGGTAGGATATCGTACCGAAAGCAAGTGAAAAATGTCAGAAGGATCGGCAAAGGCTCGTAATAGCAATCCGCTTCCACGCCGCAGGCGGAGCGCCGGGATCCTCCTTCGCTGAAGCTACGGCGGACAGGTCGAGCAAGATCGAGCGGGATCGCCGGGAACCAAAGAGGAAACGGCGCGTCGAACACGCCCAGGCGCAAAGAAGGAGCTCACGCCAAGACGCTAGAGGGAAGGGACCTCACGCAAAGACGCCAAGACGCAAAGGTTTTTGATTTTGGAGGGAGTAGGCAGATGTCTGGTCCTGGCGGCTGAAATGATACTAACACTAGCACCAACACTTTCTTGTCCTGAGGCGGACCGTTGCTTCGTCGTATCAATGAACAGAGGGAAATGGGTGCTTCTATCCATCCCTTTAAAAGAAGCGCGGAAAATGAATACGCAGTTACAGGCAACGATGATCGGCGGAGATTTGCCGGGGCATAGCGCGGTGAAGCCGTGTCGGCGTGTCGGCGTACCGGCGTATCCCCCTACGCCAAGGCTGCGGCGGACAGGTCGGCGTGGATCTTCCAACCGCTCGGGTAACGATCTGAGCGCGTTCGGCATCACGCTTACGTTTATATTTGGTTTGGCGACCGCTGCGGCGCACAGCAATCACCCGCTTCTCTGGCTGATAGTTGGGCCCTTGGCGATAGTTCTGTTGTTCTTTATCGCCAGCTTGTTGCATGTCTGCTTACCGCACCTTTCTCCGAAACGAAGTCATCCTCGATCCGGGCGAGCTCGGGTCTCCTCAGAAAAGTCGCTTATCAGAATGGGCTACGCCAAACTCGCTCCCGAATGCTGAGCTGCATCGGCAGCGCCGCCATCGCCGCCAACGGAAAAGGCAGATGTGCGCTTTGCAGATTCTGTGATCGCCCGTATTGCCGTCCAGCTTCCGACCTTGGCGTTCTCGGCGATCCAGCGCTTCCTTGCGCTGACGGCGGTGTCGGCGATGACGGCGATGGCGGCAACTATTCTCAAGGCTTACGAGTAGCCATCGCTCGATCCCAGTTGGCGCGCACGCTGTGCATTAGCCCAGGGTAGATGATCAGTTTTCGGAACGGGTCGATTGCCGCCATATAAAGAGGCGTGATCCAGCCCACGTTGCGAACATAGACTGCGAAGTAAAAGCGATAACCGCTCGCTGTCTCAACCAGCGCGCTCAACGCTGCCGCGTGAACCGTCCGGTTGATCAATTCGACTAGTTTTTCGTTCTCAATTGATAGATGACGCGAAATAACCCATCCGGCCCTTCGCGAACCCCAGCTGGTGTAAGCGATCGTGCCCGGTCCGAATCGGTAAGCCGGTCGGCGAACGTCTGCGCCGTCTGGATCGACGTTCGCGGACGGTCCAACCCGAAGAGGCGCCCGAGAAAGAGACGTAGCTCCACAAATCCTCGAACTAGCGGCGAGGGCGTGAAAAGTTGCTCGTTCGCAGCGCGCAAAAATTGATCAAGTGTGATCCCGGTCCGCGGGCCAGGCAAGTCGACCGCCCACACGTCATGCAACGGAACGCCAGCGAGCAGTTGGTGCGCACGCAGCGGCAATCGTAGGAATTCGATTTCCGAGATCTGCGGCATAAGCCCTCATTCCCGAGGATGCGGCCGACTCAAAGCCTGGAAGACGATCGCCACAAATGTTACACCGTGAGTGGCGCCAAGGAGCGCGGTGCACATCGCCAGAATTTTCCCCTGGGTGGTGGGCGGGACGATGTCTCCGTATCCTACCGTCGTGAATGTGATCACCTCATAGTAAAGGTAATCGATCAAGGGCCGCCGCCCGGTCATGTATGGAGCTGTTGTTTGGGGTAACAGATTGTATTGGAGAGCGAATACGGCCAGAAGGCTGCACATGAAAACCGACCAGGCCAAAAACCCGATCCAAGCATAAACGGGTTCACGTTTCACGTGCTGCAGGAAAAAGAAAAGAGACCGGATTGTTAACCCATAGGCGACAAAGACCAACGCGAGCCCGACATACAGAAGATAAAAGGTCTTTGCGCCCAACAGCGTTCGCTCGATAAAGGGAAAACTGAAAAGCACTATCCACAGAGGGGCTACCTTTAGAAGAGCTCTGACTCCTTCTCTTAACGCCGACTCGCTCATTGGCTGGATATTCTGGCCGTCATTCTTCCGAGTGAGAAGTGAGAAGTGAGAAGTGAGAGGTGAGAGGCAACGCGAAAACTTGTCGCGCCGTAGTCCGGCCTTGGCCGGACGAAGGCGGACGCGAAACGCTTTCGCTCCCGCCTCCCGCCTATGTCCCTTTCCCGGCAACGGCAATCAGTCGTTCGGCGTTCAAATCGTAGGGCGCACCGTTCCAGGTTCCGTACAGCCGAACATCTGCGAATCCGGCGGTCCGAAGCAGGTTGGCCAGCTCCTGCCCGGAGTACAAAGCGGTGTTTACATCCCAGCGCGTCACCTGGTTGTTTTTAATGAAAAGCCATGTGGCTTTGGTCCGGGACCAATCAGCGACGATTTCCCGTCGCTGGACCATGATTGTACCGTCGGAAAGCTCGTCCATCGCGCTTGGTGCAAACCTTCGGGCTAATACCTCCTTGCCCAATACGTCGACGATAAAGAAGCCACCAGGGACGAGAGAGCTACGGACGTTTCTGAGAACAGTTAAATTCTCCTCCTCTTTGTCGAAGTACCCGAATGACGTAAAAAGGCTAGTGGCGAGATCGAATTTTCCGGGCCGCACGAAGGTTCGCATATCCTGTTGGATCCACTCGATATCGAGGCTTTCGGATTCCGCGCGATCTCGCGCTTTTTTCAATAAAAACGACGTCCGATCGACCCCTGTCACCAGCGCTCCCCGCCTGGCCAAGGGAATAGAATGCCTGCCTGGACCGCAGCAGAGGTCCAAGACCCGAGAAAAAGATGAACCGGTTAACTCCGAGAAGTGACCTACTTGTTCTTCAGCCTGCGCGAAGCTTTCGTCCGGAAACATAAATTCGAATGACACCTCCCAAAACGACTCGTCCGCAAACCAGGCGGAAGATATGGCGGCAGGATCTTCTGCGTTTGGCTGCAGCTCGCTCTTCATACCAGGGACAAGAAAAGACAAAATTAAACAGAAGGCCGCAACCACAAAAACATCGTATCGGCGTGTCGGCGTATCGGCGTGTCGGCGTAAAGGCAAGATGCGAACCGCATGCGAGACGAATCCTCGCCGCAAAGGCCACAAAGAAATTAGAAACAGAAGCTCGCCTTCGTGATCGTTGCACTGCTGACATGCAACTTTGCGCAATTTCGCTAGGATTTTTCACGCCGAGGACGCGAAGGAACGCTGAGGAAACAAAATGTAAATCCGAAGCTCTGCGTTACTCAACGAGATCCATATCATCTTGTTGATCTGCAGGTGTGGTTGCGGCTTAGCCGCCTTGTGATCTTCTGTTCAATTCGTCTTTATTTTCCGCCGAAACTCGGAACCAGGAACGCGGAACTCGGAACCGGGCTCCCTATGGCCCGCGGTACACCACACCGTTCTTCATGACGAATACTGGTGAACGAAGCGCGTGAATATCGGCCGTTGGGTCGTCGCGCACAGCAACGAGATCGGCAAAGAGTCCAGGCACGATTCGCCCGAATTGGTCCTGTTTTCGCAAAATGGCTGCGTTGACTGATGTCGCGGCGAGCAGGGCTTGGGTTGGCGTCATGCCTAGCTCGACCATCCATTCGAGTTCCCGCGCATTTTCTCCATGAGTGAATACGCCGACATCGCTGCCACAGCCGGTTATGACGCCGAGCTTCAGAGCGGTGCGGAATGCTCGGGCGGATTCCCGCATACGCTCGGTTGGCGGCGATTTACTGGGATCGTAATGCTCGAAATAACGTGCAATCGCTTCGACCGCCGTCAGCGTCGGCAGATAAGCGATACCGCGCTGTTTCATCAGTTTGAATGTCTCCTCGGTGGCGCCATAGGCATGCTCAATCGTGTCGACACCGGCGAGCGCGGCCAGGCGCGCACCTGCGTCGCTTGTTGCATGGACCGCGACTGGGCGCCCGGATGTGTGCGTTGCTTCGACCATCGCCTTCAGTTCCTCCTCAGTGAAAGTCGGTTGGGTCGTGCCGCCGGGTCCCCAACGGTAATCAGCATAGATCTTAATCCAGTCTGCACCGCGTCCAGCCTGTTCGCGGACCGCTGCAACGCAGGCGTCGAGGCCTGAAACCTCTTGCGCGCCACTGGGTAGTTCAATGTCCGGCCGGAAGCCGCGAGGTCCAGGTCCGTATGACGCCGTCGCAACGATTGCACGAGTTGCGATGAAGTAACGAGGCCCGGGAATCAATCCTTCGTTAATCGCGCGCTGGATCGATACATCGGCGTAGCCAGCGCCCTCGGTGCCGAGATCTCGCAAGGTTGTGAAACCTGCAAGCAACGTTACTCGCGCGTGCTCAGCGGCAAGCAGCGTCCGGTACGGTTCAGGTTCTTTCAGCACCTGATCGTTCCACAGCGTCTCGTTATATGGATGCAGGAACAGGTGCCCGTGCAGGTCGCTGAGACCCGGTAAAAGGGTGGCGTTAGCAAGCTCGATCACCTTTGCGTCATCCGGCGCTTTGATTTCGCTGGTCGGTCCGGCCGCAACGATCTTTTCGCCATCGACCAACACGACCCAATCGGTGTGGATCGGGTCGTTATTATTGCCGGTCCATACTCGCGCCGGTTTGAGCAGAGTCGGCGACGCGTTCGTCAAACTGCAAAGGCCCGCAAAAAGAAATGCCAAGACTAGATTCGCGCGCATGGTGTTCTCTATACCATCCGCCCGCGAAGGCGCGAAGAGGGACCTCACGCTAAGACGCAAACGGAAGGGATCTCACGCAAAGACGCCAAGACGCAAAGGTTCGGATTAGAAACAGGCGGAGGAGATGAGTTCAGCGCATACTTACTAGCACTAGCACTCGGACACGGTCGACGGTCGACGGAAGACGGTCGACCGGCAACCGCTCCCGAAGGAAGCGTTCCAAGACTCACACTCATCTGCGCGAATATTCGCCGCGAAATTCAGTCTTCCAGGTTGCGCCGTGATCGGTCGATTTGTCCCAGCTTTCAATCAACAGACATTTGTCTAACTCGAGATGCACCACGCTGACAGCGTTCGGCGCTGAACCCGGTGCTGCGACGCTCCAGTTTCCGATCCAGAAATCGAGTTGCCTGCTCTCCGGATTTGCGGTCGACTGAGCGTCGACCGCCGCGATTGGTTGGACAAACCAGAGCCACCCGCCAACGACTACAAAGCTAACGATCTTCCAGCCCGATCCAATCAGGCTCCGTTTGATGACTTGTTTCATTTCAGGATGTTTGTTTGAAATGAGCCTTGGCGCAAGATACCTACTTCGACATAATATATCTATTATGCGACAGATCCTCGTACGGGAGAACGACCCGAAGCCGGGGGTATCGATTGCGACCCATTCTCGCGAGTATCCACGCGGTGCGCATATCCCTGAGCATGCGCACGGTTCGAATCAGCTTATCTACGCAAGCCGGGGAGTGATGGAGGTCGCCTCCCGCCAAAGCCTGTGGAAGATTCCGCCGCATTTTGGTCTCTGGATTCCGGCACGAACGCCGCATCAAATCAGGATGGCTGAGCGTGTGTCAATGCGAACGCTTTACCTGAGGCCGAAGCTCACCCGTTTACGATCGGAGTGCACGGTTCTTCACGTTGGGTCGCTCTTTCGCGAGCTGATCATTGAAATCGTTCGAATTGGCCGGCTCCGGGAACGAAATCGAATAGAGCGTGCGTTGCGCGATTTGCTAATCGTCGAGTTGGAAAAGGCGTCTCCGGTTCCGACCGGGATTGCGCTGCCGGCAGACGAAAGAGCGCTCCAAGTCGCACAGACATTGGTAGACGATCCGGCCGAGCGAACGCCGCTCAAATCGATGTGCGCAACGGCGGGATTGAGCGCGCGAACATTGGAAAGGATTTTTCGGCGAGAAATCGGTACCGATTTCGAATGCTGGCGAAGACAGGTCCGGCTGATGAAGGCGGTTGAATTGTTGGTCGCAGGCAAGAGAGTCAAGGAAGTCGCTTATTCTGTTGGGTATCAACATCCGAGCGCATTTGTAACGCTGTTTCGTGAGACGTTCGGGATGACGCCGAAAGCATGGATCTCGGCTTTGGAACGGCTGGGTTGAGCGGGAGTGTGAGTGCTGGAACGCTTCCTTCGGAAGCGGTTGCCGCTCGACCTGTCCGCCGTAGCTTTAGCGAAGCAGGATCAGACGAGTGCTGGTGCTAGTGCGTTGAATTTCGATTTTCGAGTCTCGAAGGAGGATTCGAGATTCAAGATTCGAGATTCGCGCTTCCTGCGCAACGCTCTGGTGCTGCGTTGACTGAGGTCATAAACTGGACCTTCTTCGTCGCGAACCAATAACATGCGCAAGGTTAATACCAACAAACTGGAGGAGAAATCCTGGCAATCTCCCAAAGGAAAGTTCGGCGGGTTGGCCAAAGAAGTATCTGCGGCTCTAGGATGTGATACCTCGTCTACTGATATTAGAGAAAGGCATCCATTTGCCATCGAGATCGCTCGAATCCCAGCGGGCAAATGCAATTGGCCTTATCACTTTCATAGCGCCCAATGGGAGTTCTATCATGTGATTTCCGGAAAAGGGCTGGTTCGCCACGAAGAAGGAACCACCGAGATCATTGCTGGGGACGCCTTTCTTTTCGCGCCCGGCCAAGCGCACCAAGTTATCAACAACGGGTCGGAAGAGCTTGTGTTGTATGTTATGGCAGACAATCCGATCGGCGAATCTCTCTATTATCCAGATAGCGACAAATGGATGGTGCCGTCGCCCGACGACAAGCTGATTCGTTCCGAAGGCCTCGACTATTACGATGGTGAGGAGTGAGTCGAGGGCGTGTCGGCGTGTCGGCGTAACGGCGTGGGTAGTGCGGGGACTCTAGCACTAGCACGCTTTTGATCGAGCGGGAACGAGCGGGAACTGAAATCCGAAAACCGAAAACTGACCTGTCCGCCATAGCCTTGGCGGAGGCGGAAAACCGTTAACTGCTTCCTTCGGAAGCGCTACTAGCGCCAACACCAGCACTAGCACTCCCTTAGGGCGCGTACCGATCGAACCGCGGTATGTCCGGTTCCAAATGATCCCAAGGCTGAACGTCGGCAGTGAAGATGTGGAATTGTGCGCGAAACTGACTTGGGTCGTCCAGACTGGCTGCGGTAACGCCGATTCCCTGCGAGCTTTCTCCTCCCGAAATTCGGGAGCCGCACTCTGGGCAGAAGCCGCGTTTGTTTTTGCCGCCGGCCATACTGGATGTGCCGTAATAATGGAGCGAGCCTTTGGTCAGCTTGAAAGTGCTGCGTGGTACATAAACCACCGGGACAAATCCGCCACCGCTGATGCGCTGGCAGTCGCGGCAATGGCATTTAAACATTACGATCGGCTCGGCGCTGCACTCGTATCGGACCGCGCCGCAAGTGCAGCCTCCAGTGAAAGGGATATTCATATGGCGTTCGTTATTTCTGTGCTTCTAACCGGTGTCATTAATTCTATGAGGTTCTCGAATTCGGCATCCAGGGCTGCTTGATCGAACCGATTCAGAGCGCCTGGCATTTGCGAGCGAACCCAATCGCAAAATTCGTTCGACTGGCCAATTAACAGGCCTTCCAGTTTGAGGGCAGCTGGGCCAACTAACTGCCCGCATGGAACGATGATTTCTGGTGCAAAGACGTCATGAAACCAACCAACTGGCAGACCGGAAAATCCGTGCTGCGGAAAGGTTGCTACCCATAGCAGACGAGCGGCCGCGCCGCGGAGTATCGACGCGCGCCGCCCTAACGGACCGCATACCAGCCAATCGGCCAGGGGTGCGTCCGAAATGGTTATCTGTATCTGGTCATCGCGACATCTCCATGCGAAGAAGCGCGGAGGGGCAGGCCAGGTGCCAGCGCGGTTAAACTTTGGCCGCAGCGCGCGCAACAATTCTGCCTCCTTCACGATTGCCGCAGGTTCGTTCGCACACTTCTGCAGTTCGATGCGAGCAACGGCGTGCAACAAACGCAAATCGCGGCGACCCATGCGATCCGAGTTCGCGACACGATAACTATTCAGGCGTTTCCTCAGATTCTTGGCTTTGCCCACGTAAATGACGACATCATCCGCGTCGCGCATCAGATAAACTCCGGGGCATTCTGGCAACTGTCGAAAAAAGTCGCGCCCAAGTCGCTCAACAATCGGCTGCGGATCCGGGAACAGGCAGCGGCTCTGGCAGCGGCCTTGCCGCTGCTGTTCTCCGTCTTCGGTCTTCCGTCTTCCGCCTTCGCCAAGGCTACGGCGGACAGGTCCGTCTTCCGTTGAATCGATTGCGCCCATCGGTGGCCGTTGAACGGTCGACGGTCGACGGTAGACGGGCAACCGATGGGCGCGCTGAAGGCGCGCCCTATGCGCAGGGACCGCCTTTGGCAAACATTTCCTCGGCGTTCTTGGCGATTTGCTCGGGCGTCAGGTCTTGTTTGTGAGTCGCCAATGACCAACCATGTCCGAACGGATCGGTAAGCCAACCGTATCGATCGCCCCAGAACATGTCTGTTGGAGGCATTTTGGCCGTGGCGCCGGCGTCTACCGCCTGGCTGAAAGCAGCATCTACATCTTCGACGTAGAGATGGATCGTAACGGGTGTTCCACCGAGCGTTTGTGGGCCGTTTGCTCCCCATTGCGGGTTTTCATCCACCAGGAATACGATCGAATCACCGATCTTCAGCGATGCGTGCATCAGCTTACCATCTGGTCCTGGTAGCCTACTGATTTCTGTGGCGCTAAACGCTTTCTTGTAGAACTCGATCGCCTCGGCGGCGCCCTTGATAACTAGATGTGGGGTTACCGTATGGAAACCTTCTGGAACTGGCTTAACTTGATGTGTCATTCTCGTTTCTTTCTATTCTTCTTTGGGGTCGGAATGGGTTTTCTTCCGGTTTTCTACCGGTTTTCACTGGTACGACGTTTGAGTTCCGGCGTTTTGGACAATGGCGGAACGAATTTTTGCCGATGGGCCCGCCAGCTCGGCGATATTGGGAAATTTCCGGAATCGATTCAATGGTCCTCAACTACTCTTTCGAGCTAAGGCGGGTCGTTGAGGCGCGTTCGGAAGCGACGCTTTTTTCAAGATCTGTTGAAACCTTGCCTCGTAACGTCTGCTAGTCTTTAATGAATCTGCATGCGGATTTCTCGGAGAGCGGAATACGCGCTAAGAGCGCTTCTTTTGATGGCCAGAGATTCGCACGAGAAAATTCATCAGATCCAGGAACTCTCGGAACGGGGGAATATCCCGGTGAAATTTCTTGAGCAGATCTTGCTCACGCTGCGGAACGAGGGCCTGTTGCGCAGTAAACGCGGCGTCGGCGGCGGGTACATGCTGAAACGCCGTCCTTCCGACGTGCTGGTGCTCGAAGTGGTTGAACTATTGGACGGGCCAATAGCTCCCCTTCCATGTGGAGCCGTCAAACCGGTCGAAGCATGCGGTTGTCCAGATCCCCTTCATTGTCCGCTCCGTCCATTGATGCAAACAACGCGCGAACTGATCCGGGAATTGTTTGGCTCGAAAAGCATTCAAGATCTCCTCGACGAGAGCCGTGGCGAGCACACGCTCGTTTTTGAGATCTGAAATGCCGTCGTAGGAACGCCGGGAACTGGAACGCCGACAACGCCGGCATCGCCGACAGCGCCGGCATCGAAAATGGGCTGCGCGGTATAACAACCAGGTGCTTCGGCTCCTGACGGCGGATGAATCTTTCCCCGCCGGGCTCTTCAGTTCCCGGCGTTCTCGGCGATTCCGGCGTTCCCGGCGTTTCCGTTTCCGGCGATGACGGCGATGACGGCGATGATATATTCAGCCGATGTCCCTCAAACCTCCAACTTCCATTGCGTTTCTCGGTACGGGGCTCATGGGTAAACCGATGGCGAGCCGGCTTGTGAAAGCTGGATATCAGCTCACAGTCTGGAATCGGACTGTGCATAAAACGAGCGAGCTCGTGCAGGCAGGCGCAAAGCGGACAAGAACACCGGCGGATGCCGTGCGCGACGTCGCCGCGGTGATTCTAATGCTGGAGAACGGTGCGGTCGTGACGGAGATCCTCTTTGAAATGGATGTGGTAAAGGCGTGCCGGCCAGGGACACTGATCATCGACATGAGCTCAATTGCTCCTTCGATCGCTGAAGATCACGCGCACCTGCTCGCAGCGGCCGATCTACGATATATCGATGCACCCGTTTCCGGCGGAACGCGCGGAGCAGCGGATGGCACACTGGCTATCATGGCTGGAGGCGATAGAGCAGACGTTGCGGCAGCTGGTCCGATTTTTGGTGCGCTTGGTAAGGTGACTCACGTCGGGCCGCCTGGACGGGGTCAGCTTTGTAAATTGGTAAACCAATGCATTGTCGCAGTCACGATCGGAGCGGTGGCAGAAGGATTGCTTCTGGCAAAAGCCGGTGGCGCTGATCCCACACAAGTTCGCAAAGCAATTCTCGGCGGTTTTTGCCAGAGCAGGATTCTGGAGGAGCATGGCAAACGGATGATCGATCGAGACTTCGAGCCGGGTGGAACGGTCAAGATGCAACTGAAAGATCTCGATGCTGCGGTCGAAACTGCGCAGCGACTTGGTGTTCCGCTGCCGCTTACCAATCGGGTTCGGCAATTATTTGCCGAACTAGTAGACGCCGGACAGGGCAACCTCGATCACAGCGCGCTGATTCTCAGACTGGAAGCCCTGCGTGGAGAACTGAAGCAAGGAGGACATCAACCGTGGCGCCCCTTGAGACATGATTGAATGTCAGCAGCGTAGGGATTAGCCACAAAGATCACAGAGATCACAAAGGTTCGAATTCTATACTCCCTATTTTTGTGTTCTTTGTGATCTTTGTGGCTAATCCCTACTGCGTCCGATCTTGCTGAAGAGCGTTGCATATTGATCAGCGATTTTTTCCAGATCAAACCGCTCCGCCAGTTGCCACGCATGTTGGCGCATGGCTAAGCGTTTCGCCGGATCGGTCAAAAGCGCACGCAAGGTCGTAATCCAGGCCGCACGATCGGTTGTTGAAATCAAATAGCCGTTTACCCCTGACTGGATGCACTCTCTCAACGAAGGAATATCGGCGCCCAACATTGCCAGCCCGAATTTGAGGGCTTCGAGCGCGGCTACTGATAAACCTTCTACCTGCGACGGTAACAGGAAGATCTCCGCCTCACGTAACTTTGCGTTCACTGCCTCTTGATCGAGCCAGCCATGGAAAAAGACCCGGGAGGAGAGGGGGGCAAAAGCGTTCTTCAAAACCGTGCCTTCCTCGCCTTCTCCTACAATATCGAATTCCCAATCCAGGTCGGTGATCTGGGACAAAATGTCCGGCAAAAAATCCAGATTCTTCTGTCGGTTCAATCGCCCGACAAATATCAGTCGCGGTTTCTTGCTACAGCTCTGCGGAAGATCCGGTCTGTTCTGCAAGCTGATTCCATTTGGGATGATATCCAGGTCGCGCCCGTAGGCTTCTTTTGCCAAATCAGCGACAAACTGGCTAACACCAACCAGAGCGGCGGCATTCCGCCAGATCGGTCGGATAAATGGATTCAGCCAGCCAAACAGATGATCTGTCTGATCCGGGATAGCACCTGGAACATCACCTAGATGTGCCGTGATTATATATGGAACTTTTCCGAATCGTGAGACCGGTAACGCAAGAGCGCCGGTCGGAACCGCAAAATGCGCATGAACCAAATCGGGCCTGAATTCTCGAACCCGTTGAATAGCTGGAACTGTGTTCAGCAAAACGTAGCTCGCCATTTCCCAGGGCGAAGACCGGTCCTTGTTCCGTCGCAAACTCAGACCTCGGTGAACGTGAACACCATTGACAACTTCATAAGGCGGAAGCCGACGAAATCGCGCGGTTTGAACCTGCACTTCATGCCCACGCCGCACTAACGCTTCCGCGATATCTTTCGCCGCTCTGCCTCCGCCACCACCGATCGGCGGCCATTCATAGCAGAGAGTGAGGATGCGCATAGGAGACAAATGCCATCAATGCCAGCAGCGCCGACAATGCCAACAACAAATGCTGCACACCGCTCTCTCCTAGCTCCTGGCTCCTGACTCCTGACTCCTCATCGGGCTAGCCACTGGTTCAGCATCCAGCCGCTCCAAAGGTAAAGCCGGTGATCGGCCAGATTAGCTCGGTGCTCCGCCAGTTTCCGATCGTAGAAATTCGCGCGGAACCGGGCGTAGGTTTGCCGCCTTTCCGATAGCTCGATGAGCGTGTTTTCCTTGAACCATCTTCCAACCGGAACACCAAATCCTTTCTTCCGGCGTTTAATGATGCTTGCCGGAAGGACTCTGGCTAAGGCTTGTTTCAAGATCCATTTTGTCTGACCGCGATAAAGCTTCCAGCGCGCTGGTATCCGGCGCGCCAGGTTCACAAGATTGATGTCCAGAAACGGGCAACGGACTTCCAGACCGTTAAGCATGCTCGCTCGGTCTGCCTTAGTCAGAATGCAGTCCTGTAAATATAGCTTTATAAAGAACTGCTGCGTTCGTGATACCGGGTCCGGTTGACTGCAGCTATCCCACGCATCGATCGCTTCCGAATAGATCTCATCCAAATTCACTTTTTCGTGAAACAGTTCGTTCAATTCTTTCGGTTCGAGCGGCCCCATCCAGACCGGAGCCCAAAGATCTTCTGAGAAAGAGAGCCCACGCAGTGTTCGTTTGATTTTGAAATCTAGACTTATGTTGCGATGACTAACCGGAAGCCGGCTGGCCAACAGACGGATCCCAATGTGGAGCGGTTTCGGAACGAACTTTGCATACATGTTGGCTCGGCGAAGAGCCCGGAATGGATCGTATCCGCAAAAAAGTTCGTCGCCTCCATCACCGGAGATCGCAACGGTCACATGTTCGCGTGCGAACTGGCAAAGAAGATAGGTCGGCAGCAACGACGGGTCGCCCATCGGCTCGTCGAGGCGGTCCACCAGGGAGGGCAGCAGATGCTTCGATTTCTCCAGACTGAGTCGTTGGATCGAATGTGATGTCTGAAGATTTTTTGCGACGATTTGGGCATGACGGCTCTCATCAAATGTGCGTTCCTCAAATCCGATGGTGAAAGTTTTCAAGTCTGGGACTGCGCGTGTGGCAAACGTTGCGATAGCCGACGAATCAATCCCGCCACTGAGAAACGCGCCCAATGGCACATCGGAGATCAAGCGGCTGCGAACAGCTTGCTCAAGCGCATCCGCTAATTCTTCCGCAATCGCTCGAGGGTCTTTCTTTGTTTCGTCGGGTTCGGGTTGATAATCCCAATATTTTTGGATCCGCAGGTTTCCTGTTTGAAGATCGAACCGGAACCAATGTCCAGCAGGCAGCTTCCAGACATCGCGAATAACAGTTCTTGGAGCCGGGATATATCCGTAAGCGAAGTATTTCTGCAGCGACAACTTGGAAACCGAGCGGCAAACCTCCGGGTGCTCCAATAATGCGGTGAGCTCTGATGCAAAGGCAAAGTCTGTTCCTCGATGAAAGTAATAGAACGGTTTTTTGCCGAACCGGTCTCTGGCCCCAAACAAAGTCTTTTCCGTTCGATCATAAATGACGAACGCCCACATGCCATTGAGTCGATCCAGCACTTTCTCTTGAGCGTCGGCGAACCCTAACAACAGCGTTTCCGTATCCGAATGATCTGTGGAAAATCGGTGACCCTTGTTCTCGAGCTCGGATCGCAACTCGCGAAAATTATAGATCTCGCCATTATAAACGAGGCAATAACGGCCGTCCCGGGTAGTCATTGGTT
Organism: bacterium; assembly: GCA_046727495.1. Classification (GTDB taxonomy): domain Bacteria; phylum Verrucomicrobiota; class Verrucomicrobiia; order Chthoniobacterales; family JAFAMB01; genus JBKPBY01. The sequence continues at coordinate 18,049 of JBKPCS010000210.1, forward strand.
GGTGTCCACCCTCGACATCGATGATAGCCAGTCGTCGGTGGCCCAGATAGACCGGCGCATCGACCCGGAAATCTTCACCGTCCGGTCCGCGGTGCGCTAGCGCGCGGGTCATTTTCTCAAGGACCTTGACGTTACCGGTTCCGACAAATCCCGCTATTCCGCACATGATTTTGACGCCCAGAATGCCACGAATGCGGCAAAGTCGAAAGGTCGTGATCGAAGAATTCTGAAATGTTTGGCCGGTTTTCCAGAAGTAACCAAGGAACCGATTTGGCTAGGGCCTCTGGAACAGCCGCTTAGCGGAAATCAAACAAAGAGACTGAAAGAAATTCGCTCATGCAAAAGAATCTTTTCTTCGCGGTAATCATCGTGGTTGCGGCATCAATCCTTCCGCAATCTTCCGAGGCGGGCCCGAGGTACAGGTACCGGCATCGAGGCAGCTTAGCTTGGACACAGCGCAGCGCCTACGGGCTCTACGGGGCGCCACCGGCCGCCGCGATTCCGGGTCTACGGCGAGGCCGGGTACGTCCTGCATTCAAACCGGGCGACATGGTGCGGTAGGGGCGGACGGCTATGTCGCGAAACATCGTTGTTTAGACTGAGTACTGGACGACCTTCCTCTACGGAGTTTTTAGATCGATCTAAAAAAATGCTTGCATAGCTTTTTAGATCGATCTAGTTTCCTTCTCTAATGGCCGCTCTTACTCAACCAGCGCCTAATTCCCGCGTCACCCTGATCGATATCGCCCAAGACGCTAATGTCTCACGCGCAACGGTCTCGCTCGTCCTCCGTAATGTTCCAGTCGTGGCCGAGCAGACACGCCAGCGAGTGCTCGATTCGATGCGGCGGCTCGGTTATGTTTACCAT
>JBKPCS010000211.1:0-19409 GCA_046727495.1 bacterium
GAATGAATGTTGCTGTATCAATGCCTTCTGCGCTTTGATTCTGGGCAGGTCGTCAAGATGGTAACACCGGTTTAGATCGCGATTCTCCGAGTCGGTGCGCCGGTTGCTTGTCAGGCCCCACGGATTCAAACAAGGAAAAATCATCAACGGAAGATCCTTGAGAACGGTTGTGTGAAGTTCCGCCCATTGATACAGGCCTTCCACTCCCGCGGGTTCATCTCCGTGAATACCCGCCGACAGATAAATACCGCCAGTTCGACTTAGTGCTGGAGAACAGTAGCACCACAAGTCGAATTCCTCGGCCGACGCGTAGATCTTAGCTTTCAGGCCTGCCCGGCGTGCCAGCGATCGCCAACGTTTTTCAAGGAAGCGATAGTCGTGAATCCTGTGGCTCTGAAAATCAAAGTTCATCGAACTGACAGCCGGTCGAGCAGCTTCTGATGAAGCCCGTCGAATCCGCCATTGCTGAAAACTACGATCGCATCACCCGGCTTTGCTAACGGTTTGATCCTCCGAAGGATACTTTCAATGTCGGGCTCGTAAAAGGCGGTCACTCCACTTTGTTTAATCGATTCGATCACTTTTTCAGGATCCAATCGATCTCCCGGAGGCAATTCTTCGGATCTAGCGACTCGGGCTAGAATCACGCCGTCCGCAATTTTCAGTGCTTGCGGCAATGAGTTCTGGAAAACCGCACGGCGGGTGGTATTCGAGCGTGGCTCAAAAATCGCCCAGATTCTCGCTCCAGGGTACTTCAGGCGAAGGGCTAGAAGCGTCTGTTGAATCGCTGTCGGGTGATGGCCGAAGTCGTCGATGATTTTGATACCATTTGCTTCGCCTCGCAGCTCTTGCCGTCGGGCGACACCAGAGAACCTTTGGAGAGCGTTTTGGATGGTGGCCACTGGAAGGCCGTAGTGAAGCGCAACCGCAGCGGCCATCGCAGCATTTCGAACATTGAATTCGCCGATCAGCGGAATCCTGAACTCCTGGTTCATGAAACGAAAACTCGAGCCGGTCTCGTGATAAGCAACACCGGTAATCCGGTGAGATGCTCCTTCGGCGAACCCGACAGAATCTACTTTGGCAAACGACGCGCTTGCGACTTCGGCGCAATTCGGATCATCCGCATTAACAAAAATCCTGCCGTTTGTCGGAACAATATGTACAAGTCGTCGAAAGCTCAGTTTAATTTCGTCCAGGCTCGAGAATATGTCCGCGTGATCAAACTCGATGTTGTTAATGACGACCGTCTCGGGCAGGTAATGTAGAAATTTCGACCGCTTATCAAAGAAAGCGGAATCGTACTCGTCGCCTTCGATAATAAAATAGTCGGAATCGCGAAAAGCCGCTCCTTTTGCGAGGTCCCTGGCAATTCCTCCGATCAGAAAGCTCGGACTACAGTCGGCGCGCTCGAATACCCAGGCGAGCAACGATGTCGTAGTGGTTTTGCCATGGGTGCCGGTTATTACGATGTTCCTTTTTCCATGAAGGAAGAAATCCCTGAGTGTTTCCGGCAATGAGCGGTAAAGCAGTTTCCGGTTAAGGACCGCTTCCATTTCCGGGTTCCCGCGGACAATAGCGTTTCCGACCACAATCAAATCGACTTCAGCCGGGATGTTCTCCGGGCGATAACCGTTGCGGATCTTCACGTCTTTGGCGGCAAGGAAATCGGACATTGGCGGGTAGACGTTCTCGTCCGAGCCTGTAACTATAAAGCCTTTCTCCCGAATGGCGGCAGCGACCGCACCCATGGCTGTTCCGCACACCCCAAGAAAATGGATCTTACGAACTGAGCTTTGCATGAGAAAAATCCGAGCCTCTTCTCTTGGCTTACTTTCAAATCTCAAGCAACCGGATTCTGCGGAACGCGCGCCTTTGGCGCGCGGTTGACAGTTTTCGGTTAACAGTTTTCAGTTTTCGATTCGTCCGCTTTGGCTTGTCGCGTCCTTGCGGCCAACCGAAAAACCGAAAACCGGCAACCGAAAACCGTGAACAGCCGCACTGTAAGCGCGGCTAGTGTCCGCCTCCTTGGCTGCCGATTGGCGGCCGTTTACAGAACCACACCAATACCGCGCCGATCAGCAGTCCGATTGCGATGGTCTCGAAGCAGTCGTTGAATGCGAGGATAAATGATTCGCGCTGCACGACAGAGTTAATTGCTTGATACGCCTTTTGTGTGGCTGAGACCGGATCAAATCCAACAGAGATGAAATGGTTGCTCAGCTGCTGCAGGCGCTGTTGCATGGGAAGGCTCATCTCTGTGACTGAATCGCCAATCCGTTCCGAGTGAAACTGTTCTCGCCTGGTCAACATTGTTGAAAGAATGGCGATTCCTACTGAGCCCCCGAGATTGCGTGCGATGTTGAAAATTGCTGAACCGGACGGCGCCTTTTCCTTTGCGATCAGCGCTGTCGCCATCGTAGCTAATGGCACGATCGTCAGTGGTTGCCCGAAAGCGCGAACGATGTTAGCGAAGACCAACTGATCCTGCGCGTAGTCAACCGACATGTGAATGTTTAATAAGGAGCTCGCGGCGAAGACCACGACTCCGATCGTGACAATCAGACGCAAATCGAATCGTTGCATCAAACGAGGGACCAACGGGAACAGGAAAAGCTGGGGGATTCCAACCCAGATCATCGTCACCCCAATCTGGAACGGGCTATAGCCTTGTACCCGCGCAAGATAAAGTGGAATGAGGTAGACTGAGCCGTACAAACCGAGGTCGAGCGAGAAATTTACGATGGTGGAGAAACCGAGATTGCGATCGAATACGACACGCAGATCAAGAAGCGGCTTCTTCTTTTTCAACTGTATCCACAAGAAGACCGGTATGAAAACCACGGCCAGAACGAACATTCGCTGAATGAATTCCGACCCGAACCAACCCTTGCGCTGGCCTTCTTCTAAAAAAGCCGTAAGCGACCCGAGTCCGATCGCCATGCATAGGATGCCGCTCCAATCACTTTCCTTCAGCAGCTGCAGCTGCATCTTGTCTTTAGGTAAGGTGAACCAAAGCGTCGTAAACATGATCACTCCGGGTAAGAGGTTGATGTAAAAGATGCTCGGCCAACCAAATTGATCGGTTAGCCAACCACCGATACTTGGCCCGATCGCCGGAGCAAGAGTCGCCGTCATTCCAAACAGCATTCCTCCGAGCGGGCGTTTGGATAGCGGCAAAAGCAGAAGGAACATCGTGAACGCCATCGGAATCATGACGCCGCCGGTGAATCCTTGCAGGACCCGGAAAAAAATCATCTCGGGAAGCGATTTCACCGCGCCGCAAAACATTGAGAACAGGACAAACAACGCGACGTTGGCGAGCAGGTACCATCTGATTGTAAACACCCGAGATAGCCAGGCGGTGAGGGGGATCGTGATGATCTCCGCAATCAAATAAGAAGTAGAAATCCAAGACCCTTCGTCCAATGTGGCCGAGATCCCTCCCGTGATGTCATTCAATGAGGCATTGGTAATCTGGATATCCAGAATGGCCATGAAGGCCCCGAGCATCGCTGCGAGCAGCCCGATCCAGGCCCTAAGAGAGACGGTTTCTTCCTGCGCGCTCATTGACGGCTGAGAGGAGGCCCCCGGCGGCGCCTTATTTTACATGGACAGCTGGAGTTACCGATAGACCCGGCACAAGAATCTGTTCGTAGCCTTTTACGCTTTCAGGCTTGAGCAGAATTTTGACCGGAACCCTTTGTACAATCTTGGTAAAGTTGCCTGTAGCATTGTCAGGCGGTAACAACGCAAACACCGCTCCAGATCCGGGCTGGAAGCTATCTACCTGACCTTCGAATTTGCGATTCTTGACTGCGTCCACCCCGACCTCAACCGGTTGCCCGGGCCGGATTCGTCCAAGCTGTGTCTCTTTGTAATTTGCCACCACCCAAACAACGGGCTCCACAATCGCCATCACTGTTTGCCCGGGTTGGACTCGTTGACCGGTTTCGAGCGACTTTTTCGCAATTCGGCCGTCGGCCGGCGCCGGGAGGACTGTATTGCAGGCGTGCGTTCTCCACTGCGGCTTTGGCAGCTGCCAATTGTGCAGTAGCCGCGGCTCTCTGCGCTTTTGCTGTCTCAACATTGGCGTGCGCAACCTGGACCGCTGCGGGGCTCGCGTTGTACGTCGCCTGGTCAGCCTCATATTGAAACTGAGCGTTATCGAGAGCCTGTTTAGAAACCACCCCCTTGCCCTGGTAAAAAAGCTGCGAGTTACGATCAAAGGTATGCTTTGAGTCGTCCGCCTTCGCTTTTGCCGCCAGCGCCTGCGCGTCCGCTTGCGCCGATTGGGCCTCAGCCTGCGAAACTTGAGCTGTGCTTTGGGTGACCTGGGCGTTTGCCCGCTCCAAATCCGCTTGCGCTTGATCCAGCTGGACCTGGTAGTCGTTTGGATCAAGCCTGGCGATCGGCTGGCCGCCCTTTATACCCTAAAGGTATAGATATATTGTGTGGAAGTTCGGCAGCTTAAGTATTTCGTTGCGGTCGCGGAGGAGCTTAGTTTTAGCCGCGCGGCAAAACGGCTGTTCATCGCGCAACCGCCGTTAAGCCGGCAGATCAACCAGCTCGAACAGGAGATTGGGGTACGCCTTCTGGAGCGCTCAACCAGGCGTGTTTATTTGACGCCGGCCGGTAGGAATTTTCTGTCCAGAGCGCGCCAGATCTTGAGGCAGGTTGAATCAGCAGCCGAAGAAGCCAAACGATTTTCAGGGACAGAGCCGGCGCGGATCAGAATCGGTCATTTGCCTGCGCTCACCCACGATTTCCTGGCCGGTATGCTGACCGAGCTTCGCCGGCGCGCGAGCGCCATCGAAATCGTTCTTCTGGATATGAGGCCTGAAGCACAGATGCAGGCATTGGCCGAGGATGAGATTGATATCGGCTTCACTTATTCCCTTGGAGAGAACGGGCCATATGCGCGACAAGAGGTGCTAACCTGCCGGTTAAACGTGTTGCTGCCCGAGGATTGTTCCACGGCTGATCAAAAGGAGGTCAATCTTCGGGCACTTTCCCGCCGTTCATTCTTGTATATTGGTCCAGGCGGCGCGCATGCCCATCGCGACGCTACGATGCGACTCTGCAAGGAGTCCGGACGATTTACTCCGAGGTTTGTTCGTTCAGTCGATAGCCTCGATAACCTTATTAATCTGGTCGCGGCGGGAATCGGTATTGCTATTGTGCCGAGTGTGGTGCGCTCGCGGATAGTCCCGGGCGTGACTCTGCGTCCGCTCCGGGAGCCGGTGGAATGGTTCCATCTCTATGCTGTCTGGTCTCCCAGCAGGATTGGCCCAGGACTGAAAATCTTTCTCAAGCTGATTTCGGAACGAGGCTCAATCAATCCGGAAGAGCTTCCGCCAGCAGTTCGAGCGGTAGCGTGATAGCATAATCCGAACCGCTTGTCGCAACGCGACAACGCCAACCCACGCCGATGAGCTTTCAAGCGCCAAACCGAAAACCGAAAACCGAAAACCGAAGACTGAAGACCGATAACCGTCGCGCCGCAGGCGCGACGAATGCGTCCGGCGGGGGTCGAACCCACAACCTCTGGCTCCGGAGGCCAACGCTCTATCCAATTGAGCTACGGACGCAAAAAATCAGACAGGATCGTAGTGCGCGTTGCCGAAGGCGTCAAATAGAGAGGGAATGCTCACTAAAGCGGAGCTTGATGCTGCAGCCAGCGAATGTGCTCACAGGGATCAGGTCTACGAACCCCGGTTATCCTCAATAGCTAGCACCCATTTGAAAGCAGTGACGTGATCGTTTGTTCCGATGGTGTACTGAACGTCTTCGGCCACGTCGACTGCAAGCGGAGTAAAAGGACTGCGTTCAAAAGCTTCAAAATCTGCTCTCGCATACCGGCCTCGCCATTAATGTTCGCGGAAGCCCTGAATTTTCGATAGCCGCATTCTTTGGGTTCTTCTAGTTGCCTGGCGCCTGATTAGTTCTTAGAGAACCTGAAGCCTTCGTCTTCAACGTACTCTTGATGCTGCTCTTCTAGTTGGTCGTGCTGGTTCTCGCCAAAAATGCCCAGCGCTTGTTGCAGCATGTCTTGGACCATATCTTCAACGCTCGAGAACAGGTGTTCTTGAGCAAGCGACGAGCGATCGAGAACAATCGGTCGCCCAGTTTCAATCTCGATCGCGAAATACCACAAATCGGAATCTCCAACTAAAAGATAACGTCGCGCTGTTGCAGGTGTATCAGACCATGTGACACTGTTTTCGGCGATCAGCCCGGGGACGCTCTCGAATTCCTCGCCGCGAAATTCCGCGTCGACGCCATAAAGCGTGACTCCGTTCTCCACAAAGCCGTCCACCTGGCGAAGCACCTCCTGTACAGAAACGGGAAGAGTAATGCCAAGCTCCTGCTCGGCGGCCTCTTGCAACTTGGCCAGACTTGCCTCATCAGCGCCGGGAAGCAATGGATACCGGCCTTGTAAGGCTTCTTCGTGAAGCCGTTGTTCGACCTCCTGCTTTTCTGGCTCTGAAAGATTTCGATAATAATCGGATCCGCGCAAATCCTGGACGAAAAGATCGCTAAGGTCTTGCAGATACTGTTCGTTGAGTGCCATGGCTCTGTTGCTCCTTTTTGGTCTTTGTTCGAGAGACTTTCGTCTTATTGGTCTGCTTAGCAGTTCGTTTATGAGCCTGCTTGATAGACGCTTCAGTTTTGAGGTTTGATTCAACGATCGGTAAGGTCTTCTCTGGTTGATGATCCGGCGGCAGCGGGACACCGTTTACGTAGGCGCCAGGCGGAAGGAATTGCTTGGCGAATTTCGCCGCTTTTTCCGCAAGAATAGAGCGCACCTCCTGGTTCACGTCAGACTCGCGGTTACTTGTCTTGTACAAATCACCGAACATTTGGGTGATTTCATGAAACTCCTTTGGAACCGAGTAGGAGCGGTGCTTTACCGCTTTCGAAAATTCCAGGACGCGTTTCTCCCAAACCTCCGGTAACGGCGGAGCTCCGAGTTCTTGCAGCGTCTTGCGCAATTCTTCCGCGGTGCGAAATCCGCGACTGGCCGGTGGATAGAAAGGGAAGAGCGGCCGCACGACATAAAGAGGAAAATTCGTCGACGGAGCATTGTGCGTTTGCGGATGGAGTAAGAGGCTATGCCAGAAATGATGTGGGTTTTGCGATTGATCACGCCCGCGCCGAGTCGTTTGGATCACCGCCAAGTTGTTTGGATGATTGATGTACGGCGCGTTGTCGCCCAGATTGACGCTGCGCGGAATGATGTGATGACAATTGTACGATTGGCGAGCGCTTCGCACCGGCCGGTCGGCTGTGTGATGCGTACGCGTGATTTCGACTGGCAGCCGGCCTTGTTCCATCATTTCGACACCTTCCCGTCCAACGGCCAGCAACGCGAATGTTCTCCCTAAAGGATGGGCAACGAGCGCTTTGAGGTAGTCGGCGCGCACCGACTCATATTCCTGAGTCACTTTCTTGTACGCATCACTATCGCGATCGATAGTCGCCGCGTCGATCTTATCCAAGACGATCCCTGGAAGCTCAGAACAATTTCCGACAATCGACGGATCGATCGCGATCTGTTCAAGGTTCTTGAGCATTTCATCGACGGCTTTGATCATTTCTGGGGAGGGCGGAGTATGTGTGCCTGATCTGCTCATAACAGGATTTAACGGAGGTATTATATTGGCATATATATAACATGCAACAGAAATGTTCTTATAATCGGCGTTAGATTCCAGGTCGCGCACCGCGACGGTTGTCGGTTATCGGTTTTCAGTTTTCGGTTTGGCTTTTGTCGCAACGCGACAACAAATCACAGCCAGGGGTGATCCCGCCGTGCAGCGGCGGGTGAACCCCTGGTACCCGGATCCACGCGAGTCGGCCCTGAAAGGGCCTCATGACGAGGGCAGGCCAGGCCTCTACCATCCTTTCAGGATGGATCGCCTAAAACGAAAAAAACCAGGGGTTCTCCCGCCTGCGGCGTGGATCACCCTGGCTGTAAGTTGTTGTCGCGTTGCGACAAAGGCCAAACCGAAAACCGAAAACTGAAAACCGAAAACTGAAAACCGATAACCGTCCCGCCGCGCGACCTGAACCCACGACACAAAAATCACTCCTACGGAGCTTCAATCACATCGACCATCTCATGTGCGGTGGCCTGGATCGAGGCAGAGTCCTCTTTGGTGAAAGGTTCCTGGGGAGAAAGTTTTTGCCGGATCGTGGTCAAGCCTTGAACGATGCTGATCATCCAGGGCGTGGCTTTCAGAGAAGGGGATAGATCGGCAAGACGCGCGAGATAGTAGTCCATCAGATCGAGCTGACGTAACTTTGCCGCCCGGTCCGGCGTGAACGTCGTGGTCACACTCGCCGCCGCGATCTCCAGTCCACGAATCCAGCCACCCAAACTGAGCAGATGCGCAATCTCTTCGTCGCGCAGGTCTAACATCGCCAGTTCGACATCCTTTTGCGTAACAATCAGTTCTTTGCGCAGTTCCCGCCATTTTGATTGTCTAGCTAGATCTAACAACTGCTTGCTATGGCGGGTTACCCGCTGTTCCACGCCTAATCCTTTCGCTCGCCGAAGCAACTCGCGGCCGAGAGGTTCGATTGATTTGGAGTCTTCTGCCGAAACAGCGAGGAACCCGTCTCCGATCAAAACCCCAAAGCTCAGGGCAAATTTGACTCGATTATTGATTCGGAGAGTTTGGGGTGTCCGGGACAATTGCTGGAAAGGAATAGGCTTGAGAGAATCCAGAGTCTGAAACAGACTCTCGATAGACGGAGCCGTGTATTGATTAACCCCGAGCTCCTCGCGAAAGTGTGGATCTCTCGAAAGATCCTGGTCTTGGTCGCCAGTCACTGCGAATACAAGAGCCGTTGGTCCCATGAAGAATGAGAAAATCAGAAACATCCGGAAACGTTTGTTCAATAAATCCATGGGAGAAATCGCTGTTCTTGGAGCGCCGATCCGAAGCTTCAGGTCAAGGTTTTCCACTTGACCACGCTGGGCAAACGCGCGACATGACGCGGGATTGTCTGACCTTAACCCTTTGATAATCACACACTAACATGCAAGGAGATGTCGGGACGTTAATTTGGACGATCTGCTACTTTGTTGTCGTTATTGGCCTCTCCGCCTACGGCATCCACCGCTATTGTATCATTTATCTCTATTTTAAAAACCGGCATCGACGGCCGGTGCCACCGAAGGAGTTTTCCTCGCTCCCTTTAGTCACAATCCAGCTTCCGATCTATAACGAAATTTACGTTGTGGAGCGTCTACTGACGGCGGTCGGTCGCATCGACTATCCGAAAGACAAATTGGAGATCCAGGTTCTGGATGATTCGACCGACGATACAGTCGAGCTCGCTGAGCGAGAAGTGAAGAAACTGCGGGCCGAAGGATTTGATGCGGTGATTCTCAGGCGAGGGGATCGCGTTGGTTTCAAGGCTGGAGCGCTCGATTACGGATTGCGTCACGCAAAGGGCGAATTTTTCTTCATCTTCGACGCCGATTTTGTTCCTCCGCCGGATATTCTTCGAAAAACGATTCACCATTTCACCGACCCAAAAGTGGGAATGATTCAGACGCGGTGGGGTCACATCAACCGGTTCTACTCCTGGCTGACTCGCGCCCAGGCGGTCTTATTAGATGGTCATCTGGTTCTGGAACAGACAGCTCGAAGCCGAAGCGGACGTTTCTTCAACTTCAATGGAACTGCCGGTCTATGGAGAAAGCGATGCATTGAAGAGGCCGGTGGCTGGCAGCATGATACGTTGACCGAGGATCTGGATCTCAGTTATCGGGCGCAATTGCGTGGTTGGAGATTTGTTTTTGTCGGCGACGTAGTGACGCCGGCCGAATTGCCGGTCGACATTGACGGCGTCAGATCACAGCAGCACCGCTGGACAAAGGGTTCGATTCAAACCTGTAAAAAAGTGTTGCCCTGGATCTGGAAGAGCAAGCTCCCGTTGTTCATCAAGGTTGAAGCAACTGCGCATCTCAGCTCCAATTACGCCTACCTGCTTTTGGTTTTTCTTTGTGTTCTGTTGCATCCGTCGTCTGGCAGCAAAGCGGCGTCCGATGCTACTGGTGGACTTCTCCGCACACTAATGGTAGATATCCCGATTTTTGTGGCTACTACAGTCTCAGTCGCAGTCTTCTACCTTTGCGCGCAACGAGAGCTCTACCCGCGGCAGTGGAGGCGCGAAGTTTGGTTTTTTCCCTTCGTGCTCTCCCTGAGCATCGGATTATCGATTAACAATGCGCGCGGCGTGTTGGAAGCGATATTCAATCGCAGGTCCGACTTTTGCCGAACGCCAAAGTATGGCGTTGTGCAGCGGCACCAACCATGGAGTAAGAACCGATACGCGGCAATCCAATCGGTCGTACCGATTGTTGAGCTGCTCTTCGCCATCTATTTTACTTACTTCGCATTTCGTGCTTTCCAAAACCAAGAATTTCTGACACTACCATTCCTGATGTTGTTCCAAGTCGGCTTCGGGTACGTTGCGTTTAGCTCGCTCTTGGGGCGGATGGCGCGCGGACCGATAGCCGGACGAGAGATTTCAGCTGCCTAACCAGATGGACAACCGGCTATTTGCAGTCGCCATACTACTTTTTGTATCCGCCTTCCTGACTGAGGCACAGAATCCCACTCCCGCCGCCACCCCCGCACCTGCTCCCGCACAAAGCCCGGCTCCGGCGATTCCAGCCGTTGTCGCACCGATTGTTCAGCCGCAAACCAAGATCGTGGTGAGCATACCGGAACAGAAGCTTGGCGTTCTGGTTAATAATAAAGTCTATCGTACTTACAAGGTTTCAACCTCCCGCTTCGGCGAAGGAGACAGCCGTGGGAGCTGGCAAACGCCGATGGGACATTTGCTCGTGGCTAATAAAATTGGTGCAGCTGCCCCGCTCGGCGCCGTCTTTCGTCGCAGGCACCTCTCTGGAGAAGTTCTTTCTCCAAATGCTCCGGGCCGTGACCCGATCGTCAGCCGGATCATTTGGCTGCGCGGCCTAGAGGGACAGAACAGAAACGCTTACAACCGTTGCATCTATATCCACGGCACACCTCAGGAAGAGCTCCTCGGCAAAAAGGCGAGTTATGGGTGTATCCGAATGCGGTCGAGCGATGTGATTGAGCTATTTGGGTGGACAGCGATCGGTACCGAAGTTGCGATCGTCGGCAAGCCGATCAACCGGGTCGCAAAGGAACTCGCTCGTGAACAACGGGCGTTGGTTGCACGGAATATCGCGGTTCTCGATCCGGCTCGGAATGCCGCCGTTGCGCCTGCGCCTACGGATAAGGCCGGGGTCCTCCGATAACGGGGTAGTTCTGTTACCCGAAACGTTTGACGCGCGCCTTCAGCGCGCCGCCTAGCCCTAGGATTCGCCACCCTCGATGAGAGCGCCCCGAAGGTGCGCCTGAGGCGCGTTCTTGCGCGCTACAAACGCCTTCGTACTTGTGAAAAACCGGTTTAAGATCATCGTTTTCTTAACAACGTTGCGCTGACCAAATTTTCTCGGAGAGGCCGCTTTTTTCTTGATGTCTCCACAAGATCTAGTGTTTACTCCAAAACGCTTGTGCTATATACTGTGGTTATCCTCAGGGAATCACAGGTTGAGCACAGGATATTAGCAGCAAGAAACGAGCTTATTGACAAGTTATTGGCTAGCAGAGCCAGTTTTCGGAAAGAGGCCCCCAAATGATTAAACTAAAGACAGGTGTCCGGACCAGTGATTTGCGAGTTCATCGGCGATCTCGTTCCCGAAAGAAGAAGGGTGGATTGAGATTTCCAAGATATTTCAGTCAGAAAGATGTGTCTCCATTTGATGAAGTGGAGTGGGAGAGCCGGACCGCAGAAATCACGGACGATAGCGGGAAGACTATTTTCCGACAAGAGGACGTCGAGGTGCCGAAATCTTGGAGTGCCCTGTCGACCAAGATTGCTGTTTCGAAATACTTCTACGGTGATATCGCCCATGGGACCGACCCGTATCATGGCGGCCGTGAAAGGTCGGTGCGTCAGCTGGTCCACCGGGTGACCAGAACGATTGCCGATTGGGGATTAAAGGACGGCTATTTTGCGGACCAGGAGTCTGCCGACAGCTTTTATAACGAGCTAGCCTGGCTGTGCCTGAATCAGCACGGAGCCTTTAATAGCCCGGTCTGGTTCAACGTTGGTCTCTATCAGGAATACGGCATCGGCAAAGGATGCGGACAAGGAAACTATTTTTATAATCCAGCGACCGGCCAGGCCGAACGCGCGCCTACCCAGTATGAATATCCGCAAGCGTCGGCATGTTTTATCCAAGCTGTCGACGACACGATGGAAGACATCATGCGGCTGGCGACCAGCGAGGCAATGCTGTTCAAGTACGGAAGCGGTACAGGCTCGGATCTTTCAACGCTACGAAGCACTCGCGAAAAATTGAGCGGCGGCGGCCGGCCGAGCGGACCGCTTTCATTCCTGAAAGTCTACGATCAGGTGGCAAACGTTGTGAAGAGCGGGGGCAAAACGCGGCGTGCGGCCAAAATGAATACCCTGAAAGACTGGCACCCGGATATTGAGGAGTTCATCGAAGCAAAGGCGAAGGAAGAGAAAAAGGCGTGGGCATTGATCGAACAAGGGTATGACGGCAGCTACAACGGCGACGCCTATGGTTCGATCATGTACCAGAACGAAAACCTTTCTGTTCGGGTCAGTGACGAATTCATGCACGCCGCCATCGAGGGTAAGGAATGGCATACCCGGATGGTCGTAAGCGGTAAACCTTGCGAAAAGAAGGACGCGCGGGCACTACTCCGAAAGATCGCTGAAGGGACGCATATCTGCGGCGATCCCGGGATGCAGTTCGACTCGACGATCCACACGTGGCACACCTGCAAAGGAACGGCCCGGCAAAACTCGACTAATCCCTGCTCGGAATATCTGTTTCTGGATAACACAGCCTGCAACTTGGCATCGTTGAATCTGATGAAGTTCCGGCGGGCCGATGGGATTTTCGACGTCGAAAAGTTCAAAGCGGCAGTTCGAATATTTATCACCGCACAAGAGATCATTGTGGATAACGCAAGTTATCCGACCAAAGAAATCACCGAGAACAGTCACATTTTCAGAACATTGGGTCTCGGGTATGCCAACCTGGGCGCCTTAGTGATGAGCTATGGGCATGGCTACGATTCGGATGAAGCGCGCGCGTTGGCGGGGTCAATTACAGCGTTAATGACAGGTGAGGCATACGCGCAAAGCGCTCGGATTGCGGCAGAGATGGATGCGTTTCCGGGTTATCGAGATGCGCGAGCGACCGGGTTCGAAAAGTCGTTGGCTAAGGATAACGTTCAACCGATGCAAGAAGTTATTCAGCTGCATCGGCAGCACTGTGACCAGATCCAGGACTCGATCGAATTCGGTTATCTTAAACAGCAAGCGATTGAGTCCTGGGACAGCGCGATCGCATTAGGAAAGAAAGAGGGCTACCGAAACGCTCAGGTGACAGTGCTCGCGCCAACCGGAACGATTGGGTTCTTGATGGATTGTGATACCACGGGGATTGAACCGGATATCGCGCTGGTGAAGTACAAGCTTCTTGCCGGTGGGGGGATGCTGAAGATCGTCAACCAGACCGTCAAGCCGGCATTGGACAAGCTAGGGTACTCGGACGAAGCCATCCAGAAGATCCTGGCTCATATCAACGAGCACGACACAATTGAAGATGTCGCGGTTCCAGAAACCGGGACAGTGATCAAGAGCGGATTGAATCCAGAACACCTGCCGGTGTTCGATTGTGCATTCAAGCCGTTCAAGGGAAAACGCAGCCTCCATTATATGGGGCACCTGCGGATGATGGCAGCCTGTCAGCCGTTCCTCAGCGGCGCGATTTCAAAGACGGTCAATCTTCCGGAGGCGGCCAGCATCGATGAAATCATGAACACCTACATCGAGGGCTGGCGCTTGGGTCTGAAAGCTATTGCAATCTATCGCGACGGTTCGAAACGGTCGGCTCCGCTTAACACCAAGAAGACGAAAGATATGGGTGCAACGGAAGCGACCAGTGAGGCGGATCGAATCGCTGGTTTACAGGAGGAACTCGAATCATTACGGACAAAAGCCGGACAACCTTCTCGAAAAAGGATGCCGGGCACTCGAGTATCGATCACCCACAAGTTCGAGATCGCGGGCCACGAAGGCTATATCACAGTCGGAATCTACGAAAACGGAGAGCCAGGTGAACTTTTCATCCAGATGGCAAAAGAGGGCAGCACGATTGGCGGACTGATGGATACGGTGGCGACCCTGACATCAATCTCGTTGCAGTACGGAGTGCCGCTGGAAAGCCTGGTTAAGAAATTTGCTTACCAGCGATTCGAGCCGAGCGGATTCACCAAGAATCCGGATATCCGAAATGCGACCAGCATCACCGATTATGTCTTCCGGTGGCTCGGATGCCAGTTCATCAAAGGCTACAAAGAAGCTACCGCACCTAGCCGATCGCAGCCTGATCTCCCAATGAGGGAGATCGCTGACATCGAAAAGAAAGCGACCAATCGGCCGGTTGCCGAGCTGCCGCGCACCGCCGAAAAAGAAATTATCGATGTAATCACGAGCCGCTCGAATTCGGAGGGAACTCCAAAACCGATAAGCAACGGCCAGCCAAGAACTCACGCAGATCGAGTTCGCGAAGCGTTGGGTAGCATGTACATGGATATTTCCTGCGCGAATTGCGGGAGCACAAAAGTAATTAGAGCCGGTGCGTGCGGAGTTTGCACCGAGTGCGGCACGTCCCAGGGTTGCAGCTAGGCGGATGAAACGCCGAGATCTCCGGGAACTGAAACGATACGGCGATACGGCGAAACCAAAAGAACTTAGCGCGGCGTAGCCGCAACCAAAACCATCGCGGTGTCGGCGTAACGGCGTACACGAGAGGAATCTTCCAAAAATTGAACGATTCTCGAGGATAGCACTGCAATAGACAGGTTCTCAATCTGTGGGTTCAGCGCCCAACTCCGCCACCATTTGAGGAAAACGGCATCGTGCGCAATCGGTCGTGTCGGCGAGACAAAAATCCTCGAAGATCTGGAGCAATCCTTGTTGCTGATAGAGGAACTGCGTATGATCTCCTGCGCGGACGGGATCGCCAAACAGGCGGCGTCCGACGATTGCTAATCGCTTGTTACCGAGCTGGGCTCGAAGCTTTTTATAGGCGACCCAATGCGAGCGATCAGCTGAAAGCAGCGCAGGGTAGATGACGTTTGCCAGTATCTCATTGATTCGCGGCTCGCCGATCAACCGAACCGGGCGTGTAGTTGTAATCGAATCCAACGTGTAATGTTGGTCCCAGAATGGATGCGAAAGTTCTCCAAACCAATGACACACCCTGTCGAAATCCGGAGTCAACAGCCTGAATTCTTTCCAGCAGGACGCGATTCGCGCTAATGCGCCAAGACGACGATGCGGGTGGTTTGCCGGCCGCGTCATACCAAACCTCCAGATGTCTGTTGGAAGTTTTAGATTCGCGAACTGGCTTCGAAACCGCCACCAATGCTGCCAGAGAGAACCCCAGTATTCCCGAGTCTCTGCGGCGGTGTTGTCCTGGTGCCTGTTTTCGAGAAAGCCCGCGAGTCCAAAAAGAATTGCTTCGGCGGCGGGCTCGAGGCCTCGAAGGGTCCTTAGTTTGGCACGCTGCGCAAGAAGCAGAAATGGTACTTTGTTGAGCTTGTAACCAAGAGCAATCGCAATTGCCTGGAACAAAGCTTCGTCAATGCCATGGGCCAACGCCGAACGCCGGAACTGTTGGGCTTTTCGGTCGAGCCGGATGCCTGCCGCCGTCTCGATCAGACTGTCGATTTTTTCGGAGGACATTGTGCGGAGCGGGGCGCAGCAGCGGCCGGGATGGGCGATTGTTGCCTGGAACCGTTCCGGAAGGTGATCGAGTTCCTTCTGCAGGTGGATTTGCGTTACGTTTCGGTTGTCGGCCGTGCGTGTAAAATGATCCGGGCCGGCTCGGTGTAAAAAGAGTTGGAGTATGACTCGATCAAAAGAATGATTCTGTGAATGCCCGTGACGCTCCCAGTCAGCCACGTGCATATCGAGCTCGATGTCTCCTTCCTGGGTCTCGACGCCGTCGATCCTGATAACGGCGTGAACAAAATCTGGCCCTGACTCCCGATTCCAAAATCCGAATTGTACGATCTCGACGGTTGATCCGTTCGTAGCCTGGAAAGCTGTGCCGAATGCGCCAGAATACCATAGCGCTTGCCATTGCAGCTCAGTCCATTTGGCCGGCAGATCTTCTGCATCTTCATGAATGACAGGGGATGGTTGGGTGCAATAGCGGTGATAAAGGGAAAAGTATGGCAAAGATAATTCGCTTTGCATAATGTATTCATAACTCAAAAATAAAACGTATGCAATATTAGGTTCATGAATGTCCAGGTAGATGCCATGAGTACTGTCAGGTTGCTGTTCAGCCCAACCCCGCGTGCGCAGCCAAGCTGCGCCCTAGGCTCTCTTCAATCCGCAGCTTCGCTGCGGCGCTCCTGCGCGACGCTTCGGCCTAGAATAGAGGCCACCAAGACTATCGCAGATAACTCTTCAGAATCTCTTGCTGTGGGTTCTCCTCAAACGCCTCGAGCGCCTTATGGATCAGCGCTGCAAGCTGATCGGCGCGTCCCAGCCTCTGGAGGATTTCTGCTTGGTCGAGCACGCAGCGGAACTTTTCCGGTCCGTCACTATAGGCTTTTTTGGCGGCTTCTAGCGTCGCAATAGCTTCGTTTTCATCATGCTCGCGAGCTTGAACTAGCGCCAAGACTTCGAGTGCTGTAGGAAAATGGCTTCCCAGCTCTGTGAGGTCACGAACAAGCGCCGCTTGATCGTGGCGATCCTTGCGAAACAGGGCGCGAAGTATTTCCCAAGGATTTGCCGATCGTTCTGATTCAGTCCTGCTCGGGAAGGGCCGATACAGCGGATCTCCTACAATGGTGGTCATCCACGATACGCAAGGAAGCGACGCGTACGCGCTTTCTGCAAACGTCATCCCGGTAAGCAGGCGATCGTGGAAAACATCAAGAGCTGGTGTCAGCTCAAGGAAAGGTTCATGTACATTTCCAAGCGTCGCGGCCGCGCCGCGCCGGATCAGGGGCCCTACCCAATTGCTTTCGGGGTTGCGTAAAGTCGCTCCACTCAACGAGTGAATATGGACCGCAATTGCTCCAGGACGAAATCTGACGTTCTTATCGAGAAACACTCCGGCTGGCTTGTCGGAATACCAACCGAAATAGAGAATTGCATCGGTCATTGGGTAACCAACCGGAAATAGCGCCTCGTGCCTGTCGAGAATCGCAGGACGCCCGGCTTGAAAGGACTTATCGACGATATGAAACAGCCAATCATCAGCCAGCTTATGGGCCTGATCGCGAACGCCACGGGCATCAACGTAGGTCCAGCCCCAAAGACCGGTACGCTCTGCATTGAGCGAGTCATCAATCATTTGCCTTACATCAGCAACGTCGGGTCCGTCTAAACGTGCCACAAACATGAGCCGTGGATCAGTCTCTGAGGCGGACTTGAAGCTACGGTAGTAAGGATTGTTGAACGGGCCGGAGATCTGGCGCCGAAAAAATCCGAAGGTTGCGAGTTCCGAATCCACCGCCTTCTCATCAGAAAGTCCGACGCGGGATGTTGGATCCGGGCGATTGCCTTCGTATACGGCTTTGAACCGGATCTTCAGTGGAACACCGCGGATTAAGGCCACAAAACGAATGCGACTAGAGTCGACGTTCTGTTGGCCATCGCTTCCCGTCGAAAGAGTCCACCACTGGTTTTTTAAAAAAGTCTTCCGCAACGGTTCGACAATGGTCCTGTCATAGTCGTCGCGTTCGATATCTTCGATATTCGGACAATCCAGCCCGACGACTTGGTCTTTCGGTATTGCCCGCTTGGACGCATAGTACTCGGCAAGAGAGCGCGACCCTGGAAAACTGGAATTGTAGACGACGATCGTTGCTTTGGAGAGCGCCTCATCTGCATAGCCGGTCAGGCAGCCCAAAAAAAGAGTCAACGCAAGCCGAGGCAAGCCGGTAAAAAGACGCAAATCCGAACCCGGAACTCTGAACCCGAAACTCGGACGTCGGAACCAATTCCTCATTCCCACGTTAGCCGCAGGCCATCATACGCGACATAGACGTTTTCCGGCAGCTCTTTCTGGGTTTCAACGTGAGCGAAATCGTGGCTTAGGTGTGTAACAAAAGCGCGCTTTGGTTGAAGGTCTGCGATCAATTCAAGACCTTCAGCAAGATTCATGTGAGTCGGATGCGCTCTACGGCACGGAGTGCCAATGATCAAGGTATCGACACCGTGAAGCAGGTTCAATCCGTCAGACGAGATAGATTTACAATCACTTAGATAAGCCGCGAGAGACCGACCTTGCTGACGGAAAAGGAATCCGAAAACGTGGGCAGTTCCATGTTCTACCTGAATTGGAGAAATCTCTGTATTACCGAAACGGAAAGGCCCCTCGATTAAATGCGGTTCAGGATTCACGTAGCCCGGGAGCCTGGCCTCGCCGCTGAACGCGTAGTGAAAAACGCGGCGTAAGGCTTCCATGGTTTGGCGCGAAGCATAAATTGGGATCGGTTTATGCACGGAAGAAAACCGCCGGAGATCGTCAAAACCCATGATGTGATCAGCGTGCGAGTGGGTATAGAGGACCGCGTCGACTCTGGAGATATTTTCCCGCAGGACTTGGATTCGAAATTCGGCGCCGGTATCTACGATCCAACAGATGTCTTCGGTCTGAATATACACGGATGATCGCATCCGGTTGTCGCGCGGGTCCTTCGATCTGCAGACTGGGCAATCGCAGCGAATCGAAGGAACGCCCATCGATGTGCCGGTGCCGAGGAAAGTGATCGCAAGCATGGTTTTCGCGCGTCGTTGTGCGAGCAGCTAGGCGTTGAAAAAAGGCCGCCGCACCTTTACATAATCGCTCTGTGCCCGCAACGCTTCGATCGCTTCGAATCCGAAATCTTGCTCTAGTTGAATCCCTGGATTGGGAGCTGTTCTCCGGGTTTAACGTAGTGACCGGCGAAACCGGAACCGGCAAGTCTGTTATCCTTGGCGCTTTGCAACTTGTGCTCGGCGAACGCGCAGAGAAATCGCTGATTCGCACCGGCGCAGAACAATGCTCGGTAGAAGCATTGTTCGAATTGACTGATGTCACGGAGATAAATCAACAACTCGAAGAGCAGGGGATAGAGCCATGCGAAGATGGCCAGCTTTTGTTAAAGCGAATTTTCTCGCTAGCCGGAACAAATCGCCAGTTCGTGAACGGGTCGCAAACGACCTTAGCCGTTCTAAAGCAGATCGGGGACGGTCTGGTGGATTTGCATGGCCCGCATGATCATCAATCGCTTCTTTCTACCGAC
>JBKPCS010000212.1:0-4871 GCA_046727495.1 bacterium
GATCAAGCCTGGTCGCTCGTCTGCGAATATACCCAAAGTGAATCGCTCCGGCGCCACATGCTGGCGGTGGAAGCGGCAATGCGTGCCTATGCGCCAAAGTTCAACGGCGACGCGGATGTCTGGGGTGTTGTCGGTCTTTTGCATGATTTCGATTACGAGCGTTACCCGGATGTCACGATGGACGGCCACCCGGTTCGGGGCGTAGCGATTCTCCGCGAAAAGGGTGTCGACGAAGAAGTCTTGCGCGCGATCCTCTCCCACGCCTCTGAGGTTACCCGTGTACACCCTATGACCGCGATGGAAAAGACTTTAGTCGCGGCCGACGAACTTACCGGGTTCATTGTCGCTGTGACGCTTGTGCGGCCCTCAAAGCGCATTCAGGAGGTCGAATTGAAGTCGATTAAGAAGAAGTGGAAAGACAAAGCTTTTGCGGCACCGGTTAATCGTCACGAGATCGAGCAGGCTGCGGCGAATTTGGGCGTTGGGCTGGATGATCATATCCAGACCGTGCTGGGTGCGATGAAGGAACGGGCAGACGTTTTGGGGTTGTAGGCTTGGGCGATCCCGCCGCGTCGCATTGGCGTCCGCTTTAGAAGGCGAAGCCTATCTAGAAGATCAATCCGCTAATGGCGGATGAATCCGAAGGATCCGGCCGAAAGCTTCTAGTCCGGCCAAGGCCGGATGGGTTCAGCTTGCTACCTCGACTGCCGAGCGCGTGGCAGTAAACTGAGGATTCTGGCGCGAATGCCACGCGGCGGAATCGCCCTTCAGCGATGATCATTGGCCACGCCGGGTCTCAGCGGCAGGAGCATGCTGCCTTACGGTGTCTTGCGGCGCGCCGACGCGCAGCGTGTCGATCGCGAATGCGTATTCCATCGCGATTTCTTTCAGTCGGCTGAATCGTCCGCTCTGCCCACCGTGTCCAGCTCCCATATTGGTTTTCAACAGGAGCACGCGACTCTGGTTCTTTAAAGCCCGCTGCTTGGCTACCCATTTTGCCGGCTCCCAATAGCTGACGCGAGGATCGTTGAGTCCAGCCGTTACCAGCAGGTTTGGATATTGTTTGTCAGTGACGTTGTCGTAAGGCGAGTAAGACGCGATGTAATCGTAATACTTGGGGTCTTGCGGATTCCCCCATTCGTCATATTCCGTCACGGTCAACGGCAACGTGGGGTCAGACATCGTGTTAAGCACGTCGACAAAAGGAACCTCGGCGACGACACTCGTGAAAAGGTCAGGCCGAAAATTCATCACCGCGCCCATCAGCAAACCACCGGCGCTGCCGCCGTTCATCACAATCCTTTTCCGCGCCGCATACTTCTTTTCGACTAGGAATTCCGCGCAGCGGATGAAATCGGTGAAAGTATTCTTTTTCTTTAGCAGCTTGCCATCTTCATACCAGGACCGGCCCAGCTCGCCTCCACCGCGAATATGGGCAATCGCAAAAACAAATCCACGGTCGACTAGACTGATACGGTTGGGAGTGAAGGCGGCATCCATCGTGACGCCATAAGAGCCGTAGCCGTAGAGCCAGAGTGGTGCGGTTCCATCTCTCCGTGTTCCTTTCCTGTAAAACAGCGAGATTGGAATTTCCAGGCCGTCATCTGTCTTGGCAAAGACCCGCTCGCATACATATTCGGTTCTATCGTAACCGCCGAGAACCGGCATTTCTTTCTTCAACTCTTTCTGCTGTGTAACCATGTCATAGTCGAGGACTGAGATCGGCGTAATGAAAGAGCTGTAACGAATCCGAAGCGCGGTTGTATTGAATTCCGGATTCGTCGCTAACTGAACATCGTAGGTCGGTTCATCAAACTCGATGTTGTGTGACTCACCTGATTGCAAATTATAGGTGACGATCATTGGTAATCCGTTTCGTCGTTCGGAAATCGCCAGATAGCTTGCAAAAGCATCTACTTGCTCAATTCGAACCGCCGGATCATAGGGGATGAAATCCTTCCAGTTTTCCTTTCCTGGCGAACTAACCGGCGTCGTTACGACCTTGAAGTTTTTGGCATCTTCGTTTGTGACGATAAAGAACCGATCGTCATGGTGCTCAACGTGATAGAGCAAGTCGTCCTGGCGCGGTCGGAGAACGAGCGGTTCTTTTTCTGGTTCATCGGCTGGAAGGAAGCGTACCTCGCTCGATAATTCGCTTTCAGCCCTGACAAAAATAAATCTGCGGCTGCGCGATTTCTCTACCGCAAGACTGAATCGTTCATCTTTTTCTTCATAGACTAGCTGATCCTTTGCTGCCTCATCGCCAAGGATATGTCTAAGTACTCGGTACGGCCGTTTCGCCGGATCCAGGTCAGTATAGAAAAATGTCCGATTGTCGTTCCCCCATGCGAACGTGTACGAGGAGTTTTTAATTTCTACGGGAAGTAATTGGCCAGTTTCGAGGTTCTTCACCCGGAGCACCAATGTTTCGCTGCCATCCGTATCGACGGAGTAGGCCAACAGCTCATGATCCGGGCTCGGCAGGCAGACGCCTAAATGAAAAAATTTATGTCCTTTGGCTAACTCGTTTTCATCCAGGATGATCTCTTCATTCGCATCGAGGCTTCCCTTTTTGCGGCAATGGATCGCGTACTCTTTCCCCGTCTCCATTCGCGTGTAGTAATAGTAATCATCGACCTTTTGCGGTACCGAAAGGTCCTCTTCTTTTATACGTCCGCGCATTTCCCGGTAGAGCTCCTCCTGAAGAGTCTCGGTGTGCTTCAAAGCGGCTTCGGTGTAGCGGTTCTCCGCCTCCAGATACTTGATGACTTCCGGATTTTTCTTGTCTCGCAACCAGAAGAACGGGTCGTTGCCAACATGTCCGGCAATAGTCGTCTTGTGTGGCTTCTCGGGGGCTTTTGGAAGAACGGCTCCTGAAAACATAGGCAAAGCAAGGGCGAATAGTAACGACCGGTAAAGCATTGTTCCACAAGCCCTAGAGCACGTGATGGAGAAAAGCAACCGGGCGCCGCTCAGAAATAGCACGGAAAATGATAGAAGAGAGACGGTCGACGGCGAGGGGACGACCGATCCCCAATGTGCAGAAATAGTGCAGAAATAGGGACAGATCGCCCATCCCGCCGCAGCCCGTCATTCGCAAAAATGGGACATCCCAGATTCGCAGAAATGGGGACAGACCATCCCATCAGCCGCAAGCCCGTATCCCTCCGCAGATCATCGGGCGATCGTCTGGCCCGGTAAAGAAATGGATGGTGCCGCTAACGCAGAGCGCCGCACCGTTCAAACTATTGGGAAGAGACTATGGAAAGCGACGTAAGCCGGGAATGGGAGATGAAGCAGCCCACTTGGTCCTTCAAGCTGATGCTGCGTTGCAAAACTCAGCGCAGTCGGCGAGCAACGCTAACTGTTAAGCCGTTACCGCTGGTGGACTAAGGGCGCCTCAACATGTAGAGCCCTGGGAATTGCGGCAACTGATACCCTCTTCGGTTCCGTTTGTAGCCCAGCGAGTCTTTCAAGCGAGTGAATTGATCCTCTACGAAGCGCTGACTTCCTAAGATGCCGCAGTAAGTGAAATATCTTACTCTGCAATTTAACAGGGTAAGTATCGATAGTTCGCCGCTCTCTTTCTCAACTACACGTTCGACAGTTGCCTGATCGAAGCCGCCTCTATTCGGACGAGCCACCGATTTGAGACCGGTGCTAAACAGCAGACAGCGATATTGCTTGGCGACTTCTTGCCACGGCAGTCTGAGCGAGTACGCGAGTGCGGATGAAATCCCAGAGCGGGCTGAGCGTGATCCTCCCGCAAGCGCTTCAGCATACCCGCAAAATATACGCCAACGGAAACAGTAACACAGCTACCACCTCTATTAAGTATGTGTGGTATCCAGAATAGGTCGTATGAAAAATACAAGAACAAGAAAAAGAGCCGGGAGCGCTGCAACGCTAAGCCCGGCCCGGTTAGAAACAAGTAACTTTGAAACCTTAGCTAAGGAGCCAGAGAGCGTCAAGGAGGCATCCGATCTCCGAGAAAAGATTGAGCGAATTGCAGACGCAACCGGCGACGGACATTTGTTATTCAAGCTTCTGGAGCGCATTGATCGAATGAGTGAAAGAGCGGCTATAGCCCAGGCTCAGAGCGGGGGCAGCGAGCTTATACGCTTCATTGTTGAGTTTCAGAAAGCAGCACGCGAGGATGTCATCCGCGCAACGCAACAGGATCAATACGGGAGGGTTCTATGAGTGTGGTGCTGTCTAAATCCCTGACCGTAAATGGAATGGTTGCTAACCAGACATGGCGAAAAGGGGACGTTGCGATATATCAGCGCGGGTCCGGGTTGGAATTGATTTTTGTTCAAAGGGTAGGCAAATCATCTTTCCCCGACGGACGGCATTTACCCCAGAGAGAAACCTATCCAACTTCTACTAAGTGGGGAAAATGCGGGTGGTCTTTCGATGCGTGGAGGGAGCCATATTTGGTGAGGTTTGCTGAATCTCTGGCAGGCATGAAGAAGGGTCGCGGCGAACTTGTAGGCAGGTGTATGCGCGACAACAGGGTATGGGTCAAGCATTTGGGCCCTCTTCGCCGTCCCGCCCAGCTTACCGATAGCGGTACACCGTTAGCCCTAATTAGCCCCAGGATCGAATCTTTGGCTCGCCCTGATGCTGGAGATGGTCAGGCAGAAAGATTCGCTATAATCGAGCGAGGCGAGGAGGCGGCATGAAACAGCTACCTCCTTGGCTGGAGAGCCTAATTGCTAACCCGCCCGATGCCGGAAATGGGTTTCACTCTTGGTTATTCTCGGTTGCTAGAAACCTTCACCCGCATTTGACCGAGCGCGAGTTGTACGAGCTGCTTCGAGAAAAAGCTAACTCCTGTGGCCGTTACGTGCCGGACAAAGAAATCCTAG
>JBKPCS010000213.1:0-6188 GCA_046727495.1 bacterium
CTGCGGCCAATGTCTTTATTGCCGGCTTGGGGAAGAGAACCTCTGCGATCGGCCAGGGTTTACTGGATATACTCTGGATGGTGGTTACGCCGAGTATACTGTCGCTGAAGCTTCTTTCTGCTTTCCGATTCCTGACTCTTATGCAAACGCGGAAGCGGCTCCGTTACTATGCGCCGGACTGATCGGCTACCGGTCGTTGGTCAAAGCAGGACGGGACGCAAAGCGGCTTGGCATTTACGGCTTCGGCGCTGCGGCCCATATCATCGCACAGGTTGCCGTCTACCAAGGACGTGAGATCTACGCGTTCACGCGGGGAGGCGCTACTGAGGGGCAGGATTTTGCTCGGAGATTAGGAGCAACCTGGGCCGGCGATTCGGATCAGTTGCCGCCGGTTCAACTGGACGCAGCGATCATTTTCGCTCCGGTTGGATCGCTCGTTCCAACGGCTCTGCGCGCTGTTCGAAAGGGTGGCCGCGTCGTCTGTGGCGGCATTCACATGAGCGATATCCCAGCATTTCGGTATGCTTGGCTTTGGGAAGAAAGAAGCATCGGTTCGGTAGCGAATCTTACACGCGCCGACGCTCGATCGTTCTTGGATCTTGCCGCCAAAACCAAGATCCACACGCAGACCGTTGTATTCCCAATGTCCGAAGCAAACGAAGCGCTCAACCAGTTGCGGGCCGGCCAAATCCAAGGCGCCGCAGTGCTGGTTCCCGATTGGTGATCGCAGCGCCTTCAGCCCCGAACGCTTTCTGGGGGTTCTTCCGTCGACAGTCTTCCGTCCACCGTCCACCGTTGAATTCCGCAGCGGATATCATCGGTAGGGTCACGATTTACCGCGCCCGGGTCGTGGCTTTTTCGACGCGAATAAGTCCGCTAAGACCGCCAATTTCCTGGATGTCGCCCTGAAACTCGATCGCCCGGTTTCCTTTGTAACCCCTGAAGGCAGGTGAATACGCCAGCCGCAACAAAGGTAAATCAATGCTGAAAAATCAGATCCATCGAAGTCTTCTTGCCATCGTAGCTATCGTTACACTCTGCTCCATGCCTGCACTGTTGCAGGCAGCAGAGCTGCACCCGATAGTTGTTGTCGGAATTCCGGCTGACACCGTTGCATCGGCGCATCCAACACCGGAATATCCACGCACCGCGTTAAATCTGCATATCTTTGGCGACGTCGTTGTCACCGTACGGGTGGAGAATGGTAAGGTCATGGAAACAACGACTGCTTCACGTTCGCCCATTCTGGCGGACTCCGCGTCACGTTGGGTAACTTATCAATGGAGGTTCAAACCCACAGTGATGGGAGTGTTCCGGATTCCGATCTCATACAGGGAGTCGGCGTAACCCAAGCTGAGGTTGGAAGGGGAGACAGGAGCGCTTCTGCTTCCGTCTCCTCCTTTCTTTGGTCAAGGGGCCAGCGTGAATTACTCTCGCTGTCGCATGATCGCGACATCGTAAAGCGGATTCCGGAAGTAGGTTTGAGAATAGCGATTAAAGGATACGGGGACAGGAGTTGCTTTCTGCGGATCGTCGCCAAAATATGCCACGATCAATCCATCGCAGCTGAACGATTCATGTATGTCATGCTCGGCAATGATCTTTCCGCCGCAGTTCAGGATGAGCGCTAGACAGCGCTGATGAATCAATGGATCTAACTCGGGCCCGAAGTAGTGTGTGGAGACAAAAAGGAACTCGATCCGCCGGTCGCGGAACAGTTGTTGGCAGCCTTGCAAGACTTCAAACTCGGCTCCCTGGATATCGCAGTGAAGAACGTTCAGTTCATCGATCTCGTGGCTTTCCACCAAGGATTGGACACTCACTCGCGGTATCGGGATCTCTCCGGCTGTAAGCGTCTTGAACGGCGTCGGCGGGAGCAGAGTCTTCCCGGCAAAGCCCTGGACGAACGTTGCAGAAAAACCGTTCAGGCGCGCATTGGTTTGTCCAACAGCTAAGTTCTTAGGGTCCGGTTCTAAAACGATGCTTTTGCGCTCTTTTCCACCCGATAGAAACCAGAGGCTGTAGAAGGCCCAATAACCGCCGAGCTCTATCATAGTGGCTTTGGGCGAAATCCGCTGCATCACTTCGTGAAACACCCTCTCTTCCTGAGGTTCGTGGCAGCCATGGCAAAGCTCGATCAGCCGGGTATTCCAGTCGCCGTAGTAGCTGTCAGCGAGCACACGCAATCCGTTGTGCATGATCTGTATTCGAGTGCCGTCCTCCAGATGATGCACGGATCCCGCTTCTGCAACGCGTGGAACGTCATCCATGTCCCGACATCGAACAGCGATTTCGATACGCCGATCTGACTCCACCACATCCGAAATCATCTCCTCCAAATGAAATGGATCGAGACGTCTTTCTCCCGAAGCATGCTCAAAATCAACCGTTGCCGTGGGTTTGTAAGGAGGCCTACCCGATTCTCTGTAAGCATTGCGTAGTCGGCGCAGCCGGGCCTTAAGCTTGGGAAAAGGCCGTAGCAAAGTACGTCCCAGCGCTGACATTCCATTGTTCGCCATTTGAATGGGATCTTCTCTTTTTTAGATCTCCAGCCGGTTAAACGGCCTTGCGAAGCGGAGCAGATGCCCGGTGCAGTGTCAAGGGGTTGCGCCTTGTTCGTGAAGGGCCGGCAAACAATAATCATCGGCTAACTGTGAAACAAAGCGCAATGAATCTAGCGGTCGGTTTTCTCATTCTGTTGTTCGGAGACGATTGCCGCGCACAGAATACGATGATCAACGACCTGGTGCCGGACCTGTTCCGCTATTTGGAACAAGCTCCGGCGGACCGAAGAGCCGGAGCGCAACGATTTTCCGAGATTGTTATTCAGCCGCATGCGGAGATTTACAACCGGCCTCAGGTGTTCAAAACCGATATAGATTCCCTTTCACTCTATCTGGGAGCTCTTCCTCGCTACCTGCCGCAAATTCGCACCGTGCACGAGCAACTCCGCGAGACCGCAGGCCCAGTTGAACAAGCTCTGGTTAAGCTTTTTCCCGATCTCGACCGTTCGCGTTTGAGGGTTTATCTGATGCTCTCTCTCTTCCGGTTTGACGGCAAAGTACCGGATGACGATCCACATATTCTGTTATTGGGAGTCGATGGTATAGCCAGATTCCACGGTACAAGCTTTCCCGTTCGAGTCTTGCTCTCGCATGAGCTGTTCCATCTTTATCATTTCCAGGTGAACCCAGTGCCTAAGCCGGTGAACGAGTTGCCGTTGTATCGACAACTTTGGCAAGAAGGCTTGGCAACTTATGTAAGCGAGCAGCTGAATCCGAGAGCTCCTTTGAGTGACATTTTGCTGGATCCCAGACTTGCTCGCGAAGGCCCGCCGTTAATTCCCGCCTACGCTCGCCGGCTCCTTTCACAGCTTGAAACTACCGATGACTCGATCGCTGCAGAATATTTCTCCTACCGACGTAACTCTGAATCGCCTTCGAGAATGGGCTACCTGATCGGACTCGAAATCGCTCGAGATCTGGCGAAAACGAGGTCGCTTCGAGAATTGACCCGCCTACGAGGTGGTGCGTTGCGCGTGGTAATGAAACGAGAGGTGGAAAGGTTGGCGAGAACGCAACGGCAGTCGCAACGCGACGACAGCGCTCAGCCCAGGGGCGATCCTGCAAACGCGCATGCGCGTCGACCTCCCAGCGCCTGACCGCAACCTTATTAAAACCTACCAGGGGTTCTCCCGGCAACGCAGGATGACCCCACGCCGAGCTCTTTTGTCGCGTCGCGACAAGCAATTCCTATCGAACACTCACTCCTCTAAGGCTGCGTGATCGTATTCCTGCGAAATATCTTTGCCGGAGTAATCTTTCATCAGGCTGACCGCGGCAAAAGCGATCGCAGCGCAAATCGCCATATAGACCGCGACTGCAGTTCCTGTTTTATAGATGCTGAAGAGCCACGTAGCAATTAGAGGAGCCGGTCCACCCGCAATGATAGATGCGAGCTGATATCCGATCGACGCGCCGCTGTACCGCATCCGAGGTGTGAACTGCTCCGCGATCAAAGCCGCTTGAGGCCCATAAACCGTTGAATGAGCGATTGCCCCGATGAGCGCGGCAGCAAAAACGAAGACCGGGCTCTTCATGTCCAACAGCCAGAAAAACACGAAACTGAGTACCACCGTCGCTGCCGCCCCAATTAAATATTGCCGTTTGCGCCCGACCCGGTCTGACAGATGACCGGCGAATGGTATCAAGAAAAACTCTGCACAAGCAAAAAACAACATTGAATACAGAAGAAGGGTCCGGTCCAGTTTCAGATGCGCTGTCCCGTAAGCGAAAATGAAAGCCGTAAAGATATAGAACGGTGTCTGTTCTGTGAGCCGTGCCAAAGCTGATAAGATGATCGAGCCAGGATGATTTGACCAAACGGCCAGAGCCGGGGCCTTTTCGAGTTTATTCTCTTTGACCAGCCTGGCGAAGATTGGTGTCTCCCAAATACCGAGCCGGATCCACAGGCCGACGATGACAAGAATCCCGCTTAGCAGAAAGGGAACTCGCCAACCCCACGCTAGATACTGATCGCCTTTGCTGAATGGGACAACGGCCAGATTCGCAAGAAACAACCCGCAGGGAACGCCGAACTGCGGCCACGATGCAATGAATCCTCGGTTACCGAAGCTCTTGGTCCACTCCATCGCGAGCAAAACCGAGCCGCCCCATTCTCCACCAACGCCGACTCCTTGTATAAATCGGAGGACGGTGAGAAGGATCGCGCCCCAGATGCCGATTTGCGCATAATTTGGTACGAAAGCAACCAGCAACGTCGCGATACCCATCAGCAGAAGCGTCGAAATCAATGTTGCTTTTCGGCCGATCCGATCGCCGTAGTGACCAAAGATGAACGCGCCTACCGGCCGGGCAACAAAGCCGACCGCGTAAATCCCGAACGCTTCCAGCGTACCGACCAGCGGGTCCGATTTCGGAAAGAATTCCTTCGCGAAAACGAGACCGGTGACGATGCTGTAGAGAAAGAAATCATACCACTCAATGGCCGTACCGATCGTGCTCGCGATCACGGCCCGAACGAGCATTTTTTGATCGGCTGCGCTGGCTGATGGAGAGAGGGAGTCATCGATGCTGCTCATGGTTTGTTCTATTTTGGGGGAAGGGCGCAACTTATTCCGAATCAGCTGGCGGCGTCAATGTTTCCATTCTCCGCTCGACTTTTGCGACCAAGCTGCGGTAAACGCGCGCATGCACGGAACCCGAACCTTTGCGATAATAGCAGCCCTCTCCTTCCTTTTTCCAACATGCTACAGGCATCGTCGAGAATTCCGATCTCGTACATTCCAAAAAGAACCATGGCGGCAATCCGCAGCTACGTTCCAGGTGCTGAAATAGTCAAAGCTGAGATCGGTTCCGATGATACCTGGGGTCGAACGTACAAATGTGACTATTTCCGTGGCCGTCACAAAGGTTCTATCAAGGTTTCGGAGCGCGGACGTTTAATGGATTTGGGCCAGGAAGTTGACCCTGGCGAAATGCCGCGAATAGTTGCGCGGGTTGCCGCTCGTGAATCGCGTCACGGCCTGATTCGCAGAGTCTCTTTGGATGAAGACGACGGCAGGTTAGTCTACAAGGTCGAAGCGTACTATGGTGAGAGCCGGGCAAAGATAAAACTCAAAATCACCCGCGGCGGTCAGTTATTAGGGCGCGATTTTGATTAGGCATTGTGCGCAGCGAGAGCGCCGGCGCGGCGCTCCGTCGCCGCCGGTCACGCCGAGCCGCCATCGGCGCCAGTTGAGCTGGAAGCTTCTAGGTCGACGTTGATGCCATTTTACTTTTACGGTTCAACGTCCAACCCAACGTCATCCCCAGCGTTGATAACACGATCAGCAGGAATCCTACGATTTGCACCAGCGACAGAAGCTTCCCGTTGATGATGAAGTCTAGGAAAATCGCCGTTGCCGGGTAAACAAAATGGAGAATTGCGATCGCTAAAGAACGAAGCCTAGGAAGCGCTGCTTGAATCATCGAGTAAACTAAAGCGGTATGGATCACCCCCAAGCCCACTAGCCACGGCCATTGGGAAGGCGAGATATGCATTTGGAGAAGCTTAGGCGTGCCCGGCGCTGTTCGATACACGGTCGACGGTCGACCGTCGACGGACGACCCGCGGCAACGCCGAGGACAATCAACTTGGAACAGGCGACATCGAGGACTACGATTATC
>JBKPCS010000214.1:0-7280 GCA_046727495.1 bacterium
TCTCCGCACAGCAACCGACAGTTGCTCTGTTCTGTGTCTTTGCACCGAGTTACGTCCTGATGTTGTTTTTCTAGATATTGATGTGCCCGGACGAAATGGCGATAGCCTCGGGGAGCTAACCGAACTTGCCCAGCCGCCCCGACTGGTCTTCACCGCGAAAAATGCAGTTCGCGCCGTTGACGCATTCCGCCTCGACGCTTTTGATTTTCTGCAAAAGCCGGCAAACCCAATGCGTGTGGCAGAGACGGTCGGCCGATTGGCTGACTATTTGCGTCCTCTCCGGTGCAACCCTGTTCCAGACCCGACCAGGCGCGCCTGTGCAGTAGCGGGGATCGACAAGGGGTTCACCGACACCATAAGCGAGCTCATGCCAGTCACCGGCGCAGATCGGGATCAGATCCGATTGTTGGCGCGCCGTGAAATTGTTGCGGTACTGCGACGAGGCCGGCGCACCTGGATACACACCGTGCTGGAGGAGTTTGCAACCTATTATCCTTTGACTCAGGTGCTGCGCTGGCTGCGCGGGGATAATTTCATTCAAATCGGCCGGCGCGCCATCATCAATCTTAGGGCTCTTCGAGGCATCAGCCGTTGCGGCGACCGGGTCTGTCGCGTTCAACTGCAAGACCGGCTTGGCACGGAGATTACAGCTTCGCGAACAGGAGCGGCTCGGCTGGTCCGAATCCTGAAGAGAGAACTCTGGAGAAACTGGCAGCCGGACAACGGGAAGGCCCGAACTACCGGCGAAATCATGCCGGTTGGAATAGCATCTACCGCTACTGGGACAAAGGAAGACGAACTGGATCAAAAGTGTCGCTTATTCTAGCGAGCCGGCACAACCAGGGAATTCGTGCCAGGTTTTAACGTGAGTCCACTCTGATGAAAACGGTTTCGATGTTCTTAGCTATTATGACTTTGTTTGCTCATGTTAGCGATGGAGCTGCGCCGGAGCGGCTTGAAGCGTGCCGTCAAAAAATTGATTCGCTGGACCAGCGTATTGTCGAACT
The DNA here is from genome assembly GCA_046727495.1 of bacterium. Lineage (GTDB taxonomy): Bacteria > Verrucomicrobiota > Verrucomicrobiia > Chthoniobacterales > JAFAMB01 > JBKPBY01. Next base: position 1,008 of record JBKPCS010000214.1, read on the forward strand.
GATTCAACAGCGAGCTCAGGTGGTCGCTGAGGTCGGCAGCATCAAGCGCGAAGCGCATCTACCGGTAGCGGCTCCGGCGCGCGAAAAACAGGTGATCGAGAAAGCAAAAGAGTTAGCAAAGGAAGGGCCGTTGCCAGCGGATGCCGTCGGCCGGATCTATGAAAAGCTGGTAACGGAAATGCGCATGTGGGAAGCCGGGCTTAATGGTGGAACGCCGTCATCGACGACGCGGTGAATTCCGGGAACTGAATAAACGAAACGGCGACGGGCGAGACGGATTCGTCTTGCCAGCACTCGCACTATTTCAACACCGGGAACGGTGAAGAGGTGAGATGTGAGAGGTGAGATGTTATACTCACGCTCGCCAGAGGGCGAAACGCGAAACGCGAAACGCGAAACGCCAAACGCCAAACGCCAAACGCCAAACGTCACATGAGAAAAGTGTTCTTGTTAGCGATCTTGTCGATCTGGTTGGTTCCGGCTGGATTGTTTGCGGGCGAGCCAGAAGTCAAGGTTGAGCAGCTTCTAAAGACGACGCGATCCTGGGATGGTAGCAACTATACCAGCTATCCGTCTGGGCAACCCGAGGTAACCATGCTCAAAATTACCATTCCGCCCAATACTACTCTGCATTGGCATCGACACCCGATGATCAGTGCCGCCTATGTATTGTCCGGGCACCTGACTGTTGAAAAGAAGGATACCGGCGAGCGCAAAGTTGTGCATGCGGGAGAAGCATTGGCCGAAACCGTGGAAACTACTCATCGTGGTTTCACGACGGACGAACCGGTCGAGCTGATCGCCTTCTATGCAGGCAAGGTGGATATGCCGGTTAGTGTTATGGAATAAAACCGAGTGGAAAACGAGGCGGCGAGACGGCGAGGCGGCGATAAAGGTGACAAATGAGAGCGTGACCCGGCACTCGCAGTCAAAACCGAAAACAGAAAACTGAAAACCGTTAGCCGCGGAACGCGAAGCGTTCCGCGACCGCCAGGAAAATCCCGGCGACAACGGCAGCAGAGACTACTAACTTTTTCATTTGTGCTCCTCTTTTCCAGCCGCGAGGCGCTATATAGTTCGTCTCCATCACGCCTTGCTCCTACGCCGAAAATTGGACCGCCGGGTCGGCTTTGTTTCAACTGCCGCAATTCGTGTCTGGAGGGGGCGGCGAAGCCGCATACAAAACGCCAAGAACGGCGAGAGGCGATACGGCGAGACGGCGAGACGGTGCGAGAGATGTCTGGTGAGAACTGAGAATATGTTACGTTGGCACCGGCATGAGCGCGAACCGCGAACCGCGAACCGCGAACCGCGAAACGCGAAACGCGAAACGCCAAACGCCAAACGCGAAGCGGCTACCGAGTCGTTTTGTTTTCGATGGCCATGGCCATGAGAAACAGCAAGAGTCCACTGAGGATCAGGAAAGCGTCCATTGGTATTTGTACGCCATGGATTTGGGCAGTGGTGCGATTTACGCCCGAATCGCCGCAATCTCGGTTTCAACGCGGAAAGCCGAACGACGAACGCGGGAGGGTATATGAACGACCACACGGCGGACGGCGATACGGCAGCTAGGAAGCCGGAATCTCGAAGCTCGCAGCTCGAAGATCGAGCGCCTTGCCGACCACGCTTTCTAGATTCTAGATTCTAGCTTCTAGATTCGAGCTTCCCCTGTCACTTCACCAGGGTTCGCACTCACAAGCTCACTCACTAGCACTCACACCCGATCATTCCGACTTGAGGAAGGTTAGTAATTCTTTGAAGTATGGGATCTGATCATCGTACATCGCCATGTGGCTTCCTTTGTCGGAGATCCAGGCGTGTGCGTTGGGCATTCGTTTCGCCATTTGTCGAAGATCTTCCGGCGACATCTCATCATATTGTGCGCCCAGGACTAACGTCCTTGTGTGAATCCGAGCCAGGTCCGCCCAGCGGTCCCAATCTTTGAGTTTGCCGGTGATGATGAATTCATTAGGTCCCTGCAAGTAATTGTACGGCTTCGTGTTAAAGTTGCGAAAGGTTCGCTGGAGCGGCTCCGGCCAAGGATTGAGCCTGCACAGATGTCTCGTGTAAACCTGCTCCTGGATTGCTTTTTGATATTCCTGCGCTTCGTAGTCTGCCACATTTTCGTATTTGTCGAGAACCGCGATCACGTCACTGGGAAGGGCAGCACGCAGCTGAGCGATATGTTTTTGATAGGCCTGAATTCCCGCTGTCATATTCGAAATAATGAGCCCTTTCAAATGTTGTGGGTACGCGAGCGCATACTCTATCGCGAGCATTCCACCCCAGGAATGGCCCAATAGATAAAACGGTTCCAACCCGAGACCTTCTCTGACCGCTTCGACTTCATCACGAAAACGGTCGATCGTCCAGAGGTTTGGGTCGTTCGGCTTATCAGAGTTAGTCGAATCGAGCTGATCATGGTAATAAAATTCGAAGCCATTTTGAGGAAGGAAATCCTCAAAGCATTCGAAGTAAGAATGATCTGCCCCTGGCCCGCCGTGTAACAGTAGAACTTTAGTTGGAGCGTTACCCACCTTCTTGGTCCACACTTGATGCCCTCCGCCAATGTTAATCATGCATGAACCGCCAGTTCGCACCTGGCGATCGTTTGGCAGGATTAGACTATCCGGGTTGTAAGCTTGTTTCGCTTGGGCCTGACGGCAAACTGCAGCAGCTGCTGCTGCTCCTCCTCCCAGTTTGATAAAAGATCGGCGGCTTATCATGTGATCGGTTGAGGTTTAAGTTGTGAGGTCTGAACAGGGGTGTGAGGGACAGTACGGCTGTAATCTTGATCCCGTAGGAGCAAAAGCGAGGAATCGTGAAAGCGATCAGTGATTGTCCGAACTGCCGCAATCGCTGGTTCAAACTAAGGGTAGGAGGACGAGGAGCCGCAGGCAGGGTGAGAAGCGAGAAGTGAGAGGTGAGACGTGAGGAGTTGGAAGTTAGGAGCTAGAATCTAGAAGCTAGAGTGTTGGTGTTAGTGCTAGAAGGGAACGCGCAGAGCTTGAAAAACTGAGGAGGAGGAAGAGGAGGCAGCCCGCGGCAACACTAACACTTTGCACTCACCAGATTTCGAGCTTCGATATTCTACTTCTCTGTTCTCACTCATCTCGGGTCTCATCTTTCTCGATCTCGCTCAATCCCGATCGATCTCGCTCGATCTCCATTAATGCTCACTGGCGCGTTCAATGACTGGCTTTATATCAACGATCGGGGTGCCGTCGATTGCTTCCAGGCTTTGCACTTGGATCCAGCGATCGCGTTCGACTTTCAGGACCCGGGCTCGATGCAGACCAATAGGATTAGGGCAATTTGGAGAACGAGTTGCGAATACGCCTTGCATCGGGTTTCGCACATCATTGCGAGGGTGCACTTTGAGAGTTGAGCGCTCGGCTTGATGGAGCCAGGTGAAGATCCAGATTTCTTCGCCGGCCTTAATCCCATCCAGAGCCTCGACGAAAGCCGGGAGGATTTCCAACCATACATTGGGTGCGCCTTCCCATCCCTGATGCGGAGCCTCGGAAACCTCCTGGAGAGAGGAATGAACCTGACCGATGGGAGTGACCGTGAACGTGGACATAGGATCGAGTGTTAGTGCTAGAGGAAACGATACGGCGAGACGGCGAAGGGCGATACGGCGAAAAAGGTGAGAGGTGAGAAGTTAGAATCTCGAATCTAGAAGCAAGCAGCTCGAGCCGAGCATCAGTTCTCCCAGTTGTTTCGATATTCTAGCTTCGAAATTCGAGGTTCAAGGTTCGTCGCCGTAGAATCGATCTATATTTGCAGACCATCCCCGGTCTGTGTCATGATTGGTCATGAAAACAAAGGTGCCGCTCACTGAGAGTGCTGCCGATAGCGCGATTGTCATGAGCCTTTTCTGGGCTGCCGTGACGGGGTTGTCCTCATACGTTGCCGCTATTTTTACTACTGTGTTCGAATTCAGCGGCTTTTGGCGATACTGCTGGTTAACAATCTGTCTGGTTCTGTTTATCACGGCCTACTGCTGTATCCTTCTAGCGTTACGTCACTTTGGCAGTCCTCCCGCAGCAATTGAAACGAGCGGGAAGACGGAAACCGGGGGAACTGGGGGAAACGATACGGCGGGACGGCGATAGGGCGACTTGTCCGCCGTAGCCTTGGCGAAGGTGGAGACGGCGGACTAGAAACTAGCACCTGGAAGCTCGTAGACCGAGCACGCCTCGCCAACAACCTTCTAGATTCTAGATTCTAGCTTCGAGATTCGAGATTCCCCATCTCACCCTCATTTCCTCGCCTCCGCTGCGGTGATGGCGCTTGCGACGACGACGCAGGTGATACCTCCGATCTGTCGCAGCGTCAGGCGTTGAGAAAGTATCGCATAGCCAAGTATCGCAGAAATCGCCGGCTCCATACTCATGAAGATCCCGAATGCTCTCGTGCTCATTCTGCGGAGCGCCATCATTTCGAGTGCGTAAGGCAGCAACGGGCTGAGTAAAGCCAGCCCGATCGTGCAGACTACAGGTATGAGGGTCAGAGACTTTTCCCGAACAAAAACGCTGACCGGTGCGGCAGCGGTTGCGGCGACAAGCAACGCGATCGAGAGACCTTGCAGGCCAGGAAAGGAGGTTCCTACTTTCTTCATCAGCAGGATGTAGGCGGCCCATCCGCAGGCGGCTGCAGCGGCGAAGCCAACTCCGGTAAGATCCACGCTCCAATGTGCTTCCTCCCGAGTCAGAAGCATGACGCCGATGGCGGCGACGGCTGCCAGAATGAGATGTTGAAAGCGTCGTGTACCGAGCAGAGCAACAGACAAAGGCCCGAGGAATTCGATCGCTGTGGCTGGCCCCATAGGAATACGGGTGATTGCCACGAAGTAAGAGAGCGTTAGACCTGCGATCACAAGCCCGAGCAGGCTGCCGGTCAGCCACTGTCGAAAAGTCATGGCGCCAAAACGTGGTCGCACGAAGACGGCTAATAGTATTCCGGCCCAGAGAAGCCGCAGCGCCGTTGTGGCTGCTGATCCGATCGCACCCATGACCGGAACAGCTAACGCTGCGCCCAGCTGGATGCTGAGCATCGAACCAATCGCCATGAATTCAGGACGCACGCCACCGACTAAGGAGGGGATTAGAGAGGCGCCTGCGTTTCTTGGTTCGTCCATTTGAGGACTAAAGCGCGTTTGGAGCGGAGGGCAAAATGGCGAGACGGCGAAGGGCGAGAGGTGAGAAATGGGAAGTGAGAAGTGAGAAGTGAGAGGTGAGAGGTATTTGACTCGCGCTAGCACATGGCGTTTGCGGCCATTCTCGGTGGCGTCGGTGTCGACGGGTCAACAGCTGGAAAATGCTATTATGATGGTCAGCGATGGTGGATAGCGAGTGTGGTGTGGAATGTCAGTCCTAAGAATTGGGATCTGACGGAAGACGGAAGACGTAAACGACCAGCACCAGTGCCGGACTCACACTCACACTCGCACTCGCTAACGCATGACCCAGAATCGTGGACCAATTGATATCCATGTCCATCTTTTCGGCAACGGGAAGGGGACAACGGATTATTGGCGCCGGGACCGCTGGATCATGCGACCGTTTTTGGAGTACGGCAACCGCGATATCGGTTTGAGTTGTCGCTCCGATGACGCGAATTTCGACCGTTTGTATTTCGATCAGTTACTTCACTGGCTTGCTGAATCTTCGTTGGAAGCCGCTGTACTGCTTCCCCATGAGTGGGTTTATGATGATCGAGGAGTCCGCAGAGAAGATCTTTCGGATGTTTTTGTTTCAAATGAGGTGGTCTTGGCTGCGGCTAAACGGTCGGCCAAGCTTTTACCGGCTGTTGCTATCCATCCCATTCGGCCCGATGCGATCGATGAGTTGGAACGCTTTGCCGAAGCAGGTGCAGTTCTGTTGAAGCTTTTGCCCTGTGTCCAAAACGTTGATTGCAACCTGCCGCGGTACAAGCGTTTTTGGACCCGGTTAGCTGAGCTCGGTCTACCTTTTCTGGCGCATACTGGAGGCGAGTTTTTTGTCCGAAGCTGTCGAAACGATCTGAAATCTCCGCGTTGTTTACGGCTTCCCCTGGAATGCGGAGTTACAGTTGTCGCAGCCCACTGCGGTACTCGCGCTTTACCGTGGGATGGCGATCATTTTGATGAGTTCCTGGAAACGCGGAAAGCATTTCCTAATCTTTACGGGGACCTTGCAGCGTTATCCCACATAACTCATTTGAAATCGCTGAAGCGGCTGCGCGCCGAACCTGAGCGCCTGCTGCATGGAACGGATTATCCAGTAA
>JBKPCS010000215.1:0-10410 GCA_046727495.1 bacterium
CCGGGGAAGTCGTAGAGGACTTCGTAAACAACATCGTCAGTGACGATGTCGAAGAAGTGCTCGCCATCAACAAGGTCGCCTAGCGCCCCTCGAACCAACTCAAAGTAAGGCCTAGAAGCCTTGTAGGCAGCGTATTTCGGATTTGGCATTCTGGACTCTCCATGCGCTTCGCGAAGTCGACAACGTTTGATATACATTGGTAAGCATCACGCGAAGCGCCTTGCGGGAATGTATTAAGTTAAGTCGAAGGAACTGAAAAGGTCGTAAGTTTGAGTTACGACATTTACAATGTTTACGCTGCTCTAAGTGCAGCTATTTTTCCTGGCCGCTGCCCAGGCTTTGGGAACGATGTCCTTGATCTGGCGATTGGTCATGGATGGCAACCGGGTCAGAACATCGTGCAGGTAAGTGTAGGGTTCGACCCCGTGACGGCGACAGCTTTCGATGATCGAGTAGATGATGGCGCTGCGTTCGCCAGCAGCGGCGTCACCGAAAAATAGCCAGTTCTTCTTTCCAAGAGCGGTGGGGCGGATTGCGTTCTCAACGAGGTTAGTGTCGATCTCGATGCCGGGCTCTTTGAGATAAACCTCCAGTGATCCCCATTGAGTCAATGCATAGCTGACGGCTTTGCCCATCGTACTCTTTGGCAGGAAGCGTCTGGAGAGGTACCACCGTTGCAGGACCCGTTGGATTCGCGCGCAGATGAGCCGGCTCTGGCTGGTACGGTAAGCATCGCGTAGTGCATAGCCGGCTCGTTGGCGCCGTAAGCTTCTTTCGATGTCGTAAAGGTGGCCGATCTGGCGCAGGATCCAGCTGGCTTCTTTGGGGGCATGATCAAGGGCATCGTAAAAGCCACGCCGGGTATGGGCCCAACATCCGGCTAACAGAACCGGCCTACTCGCACTCACGCGACGCTTGGCGAAGCGCTCGTAAGCGCTATAGCCATCACACTGTACTGTACCGCTGAAGCCGATCGGAATGAGCTGGTCCAGACACTTCGCTTCCCTACTGGTGTGCCATTCAAAAAGCACGTCTTCACCCGGCCGATGCGCCACCCACAGATAACCCAGGCGGGTTTTTCCGTTTCCCGGATCGAGGTATTTGATTGGGGTTTCATCCACCTGGATATAGGGACCGCTCATCGTCTGTTCTTTGATCTGTCGATAGATCGGCTTCAACCATTCGCTGGCTAGTTGGATCCAGCGGGCCAGGCTTTGGCGAGGCAACCAAACCTGGTGCCGATTCCAGTAAATCTGTTCCTGGCGGTAGAGCGGTAGATGATCGCAATATTTGCTCACAATCACTGCTGCCAGTAATCCTGGGGCAGCAATACAGCGTTGCTGCAGACTTTCAGGTAAGGGAGCGATGATCGGAGCTAGGTCGGGCTCTTGGCGCCGCACGAACTTACGGCGGATGATCTGGCGTCGGAAAAACCGAGCCCGCTGGTAATCGAGCATTTCAGTGACTTCCTCTCCGATACAACGAAACGCCTCCGGGTTGTCTTTGACTTCCTCTGGCTCAATCACCTCTTGTTCGACCGCTAGTTCCTCCGGCCAGCGCTCTCTGCGCTGATTCTTCTCTGCGCGCTTTGAAATAAATCTCCGGCCGGTTGAGCCGTTCCAAAGCCGAACGCAGTGCCGCGCCCAACACCTGCTGAATATACTTAGGATCTCTGCCCGCCAACTCATGACACAAACTTGCCGGCAGCCGAAGTATCTCGGCGCTCACAACCGCTCTAATACGCTCCACAGTCGCCTCACACTCGCCGACCGTTATCACAAGCCATAGTGAGTTTCGAATGTGTGTCTGCGGTACTTTTTGACGGCGGGCCCGGCAAACCTTGAGGATCGAAACCCCGATGATTCCAGGCGTTCCAAAATCATTCTCCGGTTCGGGAACCTCGCTCACTACCTTCTTTCCGCTGACCCTCTCGAGGTTCGCGCAGGATTGCGGGAGCTTCAATCGCTGGCAACGGACATCCGAACCATGGCGCCGGAAGAGCATTCTCTGCAGTCGGTTCTTGCGAAATGTGATCGACGGATGTCGCGCTGACACTCGGGCGGATAAGCGCAATTCAACAATGAAGAGGAGAGAGCCCAACTGGACTCTCCTCTGAACTCATACCCCTAACGAGGTCCACCAATCGCGACCCGACCGATCGCTACTTAAGGCGCTGGCGCTGGTTTGGGAATTGGCAAGCTGCGAGAGGTGTTTGGCAATACCTCCAGCGGAATGCGTACGCCATGAACTTTGGTGGAAAACTGATTGGGTTCCCCTATCAGTTCTCCTTTCGGATCGAAGTTAGTAATTACAGCCGCCGTAATTTCCATCAGATCGCCAGTCTCATTTAGTCTCCCGGTAAACTGCACCTTGTCGAATTGAAACAGCGGTGCGCTAGGTGGATTGGTACTAGCGTCGACTTGGTACTCCATCGTCAGAAACGTGACCGCAAACGTGTTCCAGCCTGTCTTTTGCCACACGCCACTTTCAGGACTATTTATCACGTTGGAGGGCGGCTTTGGCGGGTTTGTAGCGGCTGGATCAAAAGCGCTTTCCCCCTGAAGGTCTCCCGTAAAAGTTCCGCCCCTGTGAAAGACGCTGAGGATAAACGGGCTTCCCTCGGCATCGCCTTTTAGGAGCCAAGCCCCCGTTGGGTCGTGGACTTTATCCCGTCCGTTCACGTGATCCCATTCTTGAGCGAGGAGCACCGGAGTTGAAACTGCAAGCGCCAGAAATAGCGAGAGCAGCCGGCAAAGACCAGGGAACGATGGGGCGCAATCCCGCAGTCGCATCCCTTGGGTAGTTTGTACTGGTTTTACTATCAGGCTTTTACTGCCGCGGCGGTAATCGAGCTTAGAAAAAAGGGCCATGATTTTCCTCACGTCGAATGCTTAATTGTCGAGATATTTTGGGATGGGCAATCGATCGAAATCCTCGACCCAGGCAACGCCTCAGGAATAACGGCGCTGGGAGGGAAAAGGAAATCGGACGACAAATGTTCGTACGGCTCGGATGATAGATTGCGACGATCCCACAGTTTGTCATTCCCCCGAACGGGGGACGGGTGATGGCTCGCTTCTTGCTAAATGCAAGATTTTTGGACACTCTCGGGGTATTACCGCGCAAACCTGTAAAGGGTAGGTATGGACAAGCTCACTTGGACGGACCAGCGGAGGATTTCCGCCCTAGTACGTGAGCTTTATTGTTTGAATTCAATCGAAGCGATTTCCACGCACGTCGTGCGAAGGCTTAATAGTTTGATTGGCGGTAACAGTACCCTTGTTGCTTTGGAGGATACGAAAACGGGGGCATACTGTGTATTGGCCGACAACCTAGGTCCAGACTTTCACAAGTTGGACCCAGTGATGTGGGCACTGCACCGCGAGCATCGTGGAATAAGATACCATCGTACTCATCCTAGTAAACGAGCGGTGGCAATCGCGGATCTGTTGCCGCGCCTGGGTCATTAAAAGGCCATCCCCACTCCAGGAGCTCCTTGATAAACGTTGGCAATCAAAACAAAAAACTCCCGGCTCCAAGAGTTAGGAGAAATAGCGCTTACGCTTCCGAAGAGGCCTTAAACAATAGAACCCGGATACTTCAACACTCCGAATGTCGAAGTGGACAATCGGGCGGGTTTTTCCTAAAAAGGTATTCGCGCTATGACCACGGACGAAGTTTTGGATGCGTTGAGCCGGTACACAAAGGATTCTAAGGATAGCGATCGTCAAACGGCGACGAAGCTGGGTATTAGTCATCCAATTTTAGAGGACTGGCTGACTGGCAGGACTCGGCCTCAGAAATGCATACTCGCGAGGCTAGCGGGTTTCCTGAGACGCGCCGGGTATTTGTAGGAGGTGCCGGCGCTCCCTTATTGCCGCGGTAGGCACTTTCACAATCCGCGGCTTCCTATTTGCTAGGGCGAACGATCAGGAAAGTTGCTAAGTTGCGCGCCTTGAGAAATATGCTCCTTGCTATCTGTTGAATCTGATCGAGGCTACAGATCTCGATTGTTCTCAGTTGATTGCCGGTGGATTTTCAACGGGGTGAGCCTTGTTGCTGGTTCGAAACCCGACGCTCGGGAACGGCTCTGTGACTACCTTCGAAACTATTATGAAATTATACGTAGGTAATCTGTCCGTCTCCACGAGCGAAAGCGCACTGCGTGATCTGTTCTCAGCTCACGGCACCGTCACTGACGTTCACATTGTAACCGATCGCATGAGCGGCGAATCCCGAGGTTTTGCATTCGTCACTATGGGTAATCGTCACGAAGGCCAAGCTGCGATCAATCAACTGGGAGGTCATTCCATCGACGGCCGCAATTTGACTGTGAATGAGGCGCGTCCAAAGAACGATGATCGCACAAGCGGTACTTTTGAGCGCCGTCGCCGCTAATTCGGTTTAAGCAAAACCCGTATTTTTCAGAAGGTCATGCATCAGTTCCGCGTACATGGCGTAAGACTCAAACCCTTGTTTTACGACCAACCCGATTGAGCCAATGCCTCAGGCACTATATTTTGAAATTACGCTGGAACCTCATCTGAAGCGTTCAGGTCTGGTGAGCGGAAGAAAGATTCTTTTTCTTGCTGAAGTCCCCATAAACATTGCAAAAGAGGCCTCAGAAGCACCGGACGATGATGGCGCGGTTTATAAAGCGGCGGAAAGATTAGCCGCGAACCTGACGTGCATGGCCATGACAGGTGCACAGCATCAATTCGGCGAAGATGACATGCGGGGCTCTTTCCGTTCACTACCCCGAATGTCGAATGATTTGAAGGAACGTCATCCGGACGCGGAAAAAGACGGCGTGCGAGTTTGGCTGATCGGTGCTCGTCCTGAATGAGCGCTTTTTCCTGCCCGGCAAACTACCGTAGTCAATAATCTGTGAAGAACTAAACGGTCTACCAATTATGACATCCATTCACGCAACCGTCCTTTCGGCAGCTGGTCAAGCGTTTCCGCTATCGACGACTGATTACTGATTAGTAGTGCCTAAGCTGTCCCGGTGCAGGCCTGTTTTAAAGTGTCTACGAATTTAGAGACGACCCCAGAGTCAAGTCCGTTTGTCTTCCAGACAGCCCCGAGAGGTATTCTGATCGGTTTTGACGCCACCAAATCTCTAAAAACAACCTCTCGGACTGGAAACTTTCTGACCGGTTCGCTGACAAGTGCGACCCCAAGGCCGGCGGCCACAAAGGCAAGTGCACTCCCTATCCCGTCCGCCTCCTTCACAATCCGTGGAATAAATCCGGACTGCTGACAGATGGTGTGCAGCCAATCTCCGTAGGCAGGATACATCCGATTTAGGCCAATGAAGGGTTGCTCTTTTAGAACTGGTAATCGGATCTCTGGCCGGACGGCTTGCGGATGCGATTGTGGCAAGGCCACATTAACCCGGTGCTCTATTAGCAACTTGGCGCTCAGTAATTCAAGGATCGGCCGATCACTTAGGACTAAGATGCCGACCGCAATCCGCCCGTCAAGCAATGCCCGTTCTTGTTCTAGCGCGTCCATCTCCACGCAATCGATGACGATCCCTGGCGACTCCTTGTGCCAATGCTCTAGCGCCTGACCTAGGAAGTCGTATGTGAGCGCCGCCATATGGCCGACGGTTAGCTCGCCGAGCTCCCCTCTATTGATTCGTTGAGCTTTTTTTACTGCCTGATCACAGGCTTCCAAGATCCCGCGCGCATCGATCAAGAACGCTTTTCCTGCTGTCGTCAATGCAACGCCTTTTCGCTCGCGTTGGAACAAGTTAACTCCGAGTTCGCCCTCAAGATCCTGGATCTGTTTGCTGAAGGGTGGTTGCGACACATTCAGCCGATCAGCCGCGTGGGTAAAATTTAACTCTTCAGCAGCAGCGACAAAGTATTCCAGGTGACGCAGTTTCATTTGCAACTGGCTTTGCTCGCCTGTATCTGGCCATCGCTTTCGTGCGATTCGTTGGATCAACCCGAGCAAGAAAAGATCCTTTTAAGGAACATACTTCCGCTATAACTGAAAGCAACGGGAACACTTCGAAAAGAGTATTGGGAAACTGGCTCATCCAGCGCGACTTGGATTCCGGCGAGGCATGTGACAAGTAGGATTCCAAATATGGCAAATGAAAACGTTCAACTTCTCCGATTAGGGCGGAGAATCCAGACGGAACGCAAACTTCTCGGGCTTACCCAGCACGGCTTTGCTAGAGATTGCGGATTAAACCGGAGTCACTTTGGGGGAATCGAGCGAGGTGAACGAAATCTGACTTTTCTGGTCCTCTGCAAAATTTGTGACCGGCTGGGCTGCGATATCGCCCGAGTAACTCGCGGCATTCCGCGCGGTAACCGCCGCCATCCAAGTAGCTAAACTGCCCTTCTATTTAGGCTCTCCAATAACAACGCCCGACAGTTCCCGTTTGGGACTGAATGATCTTAACCAGGAAATTTATTACCTGCGAGTTGCTAGTCAGATATCCAACCGATTTCCTTGGCCGTGTTGACTAAGATCTTTTTTAGCTGTTCACCGACTGAGAACCGTTGACTGCTGACTTCTACAGAACGAGCAATGTTCATCCCCCCTGGATGCCGTTCACTGGCCGCTTTCCAGTCCATCAGCATTTCAATGAGATCGAAGAGTGACATGCCATCAATCCCGTTTGGATAGTGTTCTGGATGATGGCTGTTGTGGAGATAGTGATGATCAAGCGCCACTTTCAGTTCCGACAACGATTGTCTATATTCTTCTCCTCCGAAAGTGATCACCGGAAGTCGGTTCCCAACCGCGTCAAAAGTCGACTTCTCCGGTTGTTCCAATTTGGATGCATCGTGCCTCGATCCGCGCTCTAAAAGTCGGATAGCACATTGACCGAGGAGAAAGCGCACCCGGTTGATATGCGCGGTTGTGTCTAACGTACTATCGTAATCCATGGGCCTCCGTGAAGGCACCCTGTTTGCCAGAGTTGTCTGGAAAGTATCGGTCCGGATGTTCTCCTTTAGTCCTCCAAAGGGTTGACGAATCTCGGGTGACAAAATCTCGAAACCCAGGTGACCCTATTACTCATGGGCCTTCTCGACCAATACTCTTTTGGAAGAGCTAAACGTCTAAAATGATATGGGAGATTGTGACAAATTGAGGCGACTGTCGACGACTTTGGCCGCGACAACCAAAATTCTCAAGGAGCCAGATTACCTCCGGTACGCTTGCTTACACTTTCGGCGCCGGCAAAGCAGTCATCTCCACGCCTTACTGGCACGCGAAAGAGTTACTTGCTGAGGATCGTGGCATTCTGGTGCCATTTGCCGACCCCAAGGCAATTACTGAAGGTGTGAAGCGATTTCTTTCCGACCCGGTCCTGATGACCGCGACCCGCAAAAAAGCATGGAAACTGGGCCGGGGGATGATCTGGCCAGTTGTCGCAAAGCGGCACATGGAAAGCTTCGAACGTGCGAGAGCAAGTTTGAGCGTACCTCCGCGAAAAGCTTTTGCAGCTCGAACGCTGGACAATCGCCCGTACGAGTTGCCTCCTTTGAAACTAGACCATCTGTTTCGAATGACGGACAACACCGGGATTTTTCAGCATGCGATCTTCAACGTGCCGAACTTCGCGGAAGGCTATTGTACCGACGATAATGCGCGTGCTTTCATCCTCACGTTGCTACTGGAGGAGACAACGAATCTCGCCACTCAGCAACAATTCGAACGCCTAGCCAGTGTCTACCTCGCGTTCTTGTGGCACGCTTTCGATCAAGAAACTGGTCGTTTTCGCAATTTCATGAGTCACCAGCGACAGTGGCTGGAACGAAAGGGCTCGGAAGACAGCCACGCGCGAGCGCTTTGGGCCACTGGCACTGCACTCGGCCGCTCAAAGAACGAAGGGCACCGTAATCTCTGCGCACTCTTGTTCCAACGCGGACTACCGACGGTCGAGAATTTTACCTCGCCGAGAGCATGGGCGTTCGCCCTCCTCGCCATTCAGGAATATCTACGAGCCTTCTCCGGCGATCGAAACGCAAATCAATTGCGTGAAGTTCTTACTAATCGCTTGGTTGAGCTGTTTCGCACCAATTCTTCGGAAGATTGGGTGTGGTTTGAGCCGGTAGCGACTTACGATAATGCGAGACTTTCACAGGCGCTGATACTCAGTGGATATTGGACTTCCCGAGGCGACGTCGTGGAAATTGGATTGCGATCGCTCCGCTGGTTGGTGGAGCGGCAAAAGGCGAACGGAGATCATTTCGCGCCGATCGGTAGTAACGGTTTCTGGACCCGCGGCAATGAATGCGCGCGCTTTGATCAGCAGCCATTGGAAGCCTACGCGATGATCGCCGCGTGTGTTGAAGCGTATTCGCTTACCAGCGACTTGATTTGGCAGCGCGCTGCACGTCGCTGCTTCGAATGGTTCCTCGGTCGCAACGATCTGGGAGAGTCACTCTACGATTCGAGCACCGGCGGTTGTCGCGATGCATTGCATTCCGATCGCGTTAATCAAAATCAAGGAGCTGAGTCTAGTCTCGCTTTCCACCTAGCGCTGGCCGAGATGACTCGTGCAGAAGCAGTACTCGCTAGAGAAATCAAAAGGTCAGGAACAACTTGAAGATTACGTCTACTTCGATCGATCTTCGGCCCAACATCGATCGGGTGCTGAATCGGGCGTTCATTCCTGCCAGTCCCGACCAGGTCAGCAATATTATTGAACGGGTCCTCTCTTTTTCGGATCCGGAGGTCGAGACGCAGCTGGCTTGCTTACGCGAAGAATTCGCTCACCGGCACCCAAATCTGGAAAGATCGTGGCTGCGACAGTTCGAGAAAGTAGAGGCGTATTTTTCGAATGAGGCATTTCTTCCAACGAATCGACAGCTTTCAATCGGAGCATTCTTTACCGGAGAATATGCAGTTGAATCCGTGGCGTTATTGAATCCATCAATCGTTCCGCATCCGGACCAGACAGATCTCGGACCAGAAGATCTGCGCTTCATCCTGACCCTTCGAGCTATCGGCGAGGGCCATATTTCCTCGATTGAGTTTCGCAGTGGAGTCGTTCGAAGCGATCATTCGATCGAGATGGACCATGCGACGGGCCTTGTGACCGCACCAGACATCGAGGCGGACCCCTCTTTTTCCAGGGATATCTTTGTGCACAAGTTGCAGGAAAAAGGCCTGGAGAACAATTGGTCGAGATCAGTGATGAATCGGCTGGGTGCTACATTCACCCGAACCGAATTGGACGAATCGCTGCGGCGTGCAGCTCACGAGACCCAGCGACATAATGAAGATGTAAAGAGAGCGATCGAATGCCTGCATTGGCTCGTAAATTCGAACTACGAGCTCAATTTTAGTTTATCAACTCCCCTTTCCCAACGCGTGATCTTCCCAGTATCACTCAATGAGAGCAATGGCATGGAGGACGCTCGCTTTGTCCGCTTTGTTGATGAGGACGCCCCCCGACCTATTACGCAACCTATACCGCATACGACGGGCGCATCATCCGTCCACAGCTCATTGAAACAAACGATTTCCTTCACTTTCGTATCCGTACCCTAACAGGTCCGGCGATTCGGAACAAAGGCATGGCGTTGTTCCCGAAGCGCGTAGACGGACGTTATGCGATGCTTTCGCGATTCGATGACGAGAACCTTTACCTGATGCTCTCGGATGACCTGTATTTCTGGAGCGATCCCCAGCTTTTGCTGCGGCCGTCCCGAACCTGGGAATTGGTAAAAATAGGTAACTGCGGTTCGCCCATCGAAACTGACGCGGGCTGGTTGGTTCTGACTCGCGGCGTCGGCCCGATGCGAAAATATTGCATCAGCGCCCTACTGTTGGATCTACAGAACCCTTTGAAGGTGATCGGTCGCCTCAATGAACCACTTCTAAAACCGGCGGTCGACCAGACCAGCGGGTACGTGCCCGACGTTGTATACGCTTGCGGAGCGTTAATCCACGGCAGTCGATTAATTCTGCCTTACGGTTTGAATGATACCGTAACCAAAGTCGTGACCATAGAGTTAGAGACACTCCTCGCAGCTCTAGTTAAGTAGTGGAGCGTGCCTCGCTTGCGAGGCCGTGGCAGGCATCTAGCCAACGCATGGCAAGCAAAGAAACGCCGATGCCATCTCAGAAAGCCAAAACAACCCTTCGTAAAAAGTATGGGAGAATTGAGTGTTCGGGGACCACCCTGATGGTGTTTCAAGCTATAAACCCTCCAAACCGATGACCCAAGAAGCCATAGACCATTATAGAAAAGCGGCGGAGCACCATGAACATGCCGCACGCCATAACAAAGAAGCCGCCAACCATCACGCCAGCGGCAGCCACGAAAAGGCTAGACATCACGCGCATCTCGCACTCGGACACCACTTGCATGCCACCTATCATACAGAAGAAGCAGCTAAATATCTCGCCGAGGAGGACGGTTCCAACTAACTA
>JBKPCS010000216.1:0-19679 GCA_046727495.1 bacterium
CGGCGATCTAGCTTACTTTTGGCCATCATTGTCCGGCGAAGCCGTCGCCGGATCGCGGGGTTGTCACAAGTGCAAAGCGCTTGTGACAGCCCAGGCCTTGTGGCAGTCTCCGCGCATCGCATTTTTCATGAGTCGATTCGCCCGGAGACTGTTCAGCGCGATTGCGATGTGGCTGGTTGCGCTGTTCGTAATCTTTTCAGCAAACGAGATTGTTTTCTTGTTGCTGGTAGCCTCTATGGGGCTAACCGGCCTGTGGGAATACTACCAGATGATTGAGCAAGCCGGGCTGCGCTGCTTCAAAGCATTTGGTATGGCATGCGGGGCGGCCTATTTCATTGGCAATTTCCTGGTTCTCCGCACGAACAGCCAGACCTGGGCCTACGATTTCGAAATGTTTGTGCTGCTGATTTTTCTGTTCGGCGTTTTTGCCCGTCAAATGTTCCGGCAAACCACCAAGCGGGATCCGGTCGAGACGATGGCTTACACCCTGTTCGGTCTTCTCTACGTGGCCTGGCTATTTAATTTCCTTGAGAAAATCGTGTATGTGGTTCCGCGAGCCCCGGACGGTACGACGGTTGGGCAATTCTACGTACTCTATCTTGTCGTAGTAGCAAAATTCAGCGATATGGGCGCCTACCTTGTCGGGAGCCGGATCGGAAAGCATCAGATGATACCGCATATCAGCCCAGCAAAGACCTGGGAGGGCTTTTTCGGGGCGCTTGCTTTCGCGGTACTCGGAAGTCTTGCAGTGATTTTCTTGATGCCGAAGCATTTGGCGTGGTTGAATCTGTTTCACGGGATCGTGCTCGGCCTGATCATTGGATGCGCGGCGATGGTGGGCGACCTGGGAGAGTCCATCGTAAAGAGAAGCGCCGGCGTGAAAGACTCTGGATCGGTGTTGCCGGGCATCGGGGGTATGTTGGATCTTATTGACAGCTTGCTGTTTACTGCTCCTCTACTCTTCTTCTATCTCAGATTCCTGGTTCGATGAGAAAACGTCGCGTCATTTTGCTCGGCTCCACCGGGTCCATCGGAGCGAGCGCAATCAAAGTCGCAGAAACCATTCCGGATCGGATGGAAATCCTGGGCATGGCGGCAAGACAAAGCGCTGTCAAACTGGCCGAAGCAGCCAATCGACTCAGACCGGCTGCCGTCTGTATCGTCGATGAAACCCAGGAAGATAAGCTTCGCGCGGCATTGACCTATCGCCCCAAGATTTACGCCGGCGAGGCAGGGCTAGTCGAACTCTCTACCAATGCTGCGGCTGACATGGTCCTGGTGGCAATTATCGGGACTGCCGGGCTGCAGCCTGCCCTGGCCGCGGTGGATTCTGGGAAAGATCTGGCTGTGGCCAGCAAAGAGATCCTGGTTATGGCGGGCGAGATCGTGACGAGTCACGTTCGCAAAAAAGGAGTGCACTTGTTGCCCGTCGACAGCGAGCATAATGCAATCTTCCAATGCTTAGAGGGAAAACGACCTGAGGAGATCGAGAATCTGATTTTGACCGCGTCTGGCGGGCCATTTCGCACATTACCGGCGGATAAGCTTAAAGATGTCACCGTTTCTGACGCTCTAAAACATCCTACGTGGAAAATGGGGCAAAAAATCACGATCGATTCAGCGACGCTCTTCAATAAAGGCCTCGAAATGATTGAAGCGCATTGGCTGTTTAACGTGCCGATGAACAAGGTCCAGGTTGTAGTACATCCACAGAGCATCGTGCACTCGATGGTCGAATTTGTTGATGGCTCGGTTCTTGCTCAGCTAAGTCATTCGGATATGTGTTTCCCGATTCAATATGCGGTTACCTGGCCGGACAGAGTGCCGCATGCGCTGAAGCCATTGCGTTTTGCAGAAGTTCAACGTCTCGAATTTGAAGAGCCGCGTTACGATGTTTTCCCAGCATTGAATCTGGCGCGAGCCGCCGGGGAGTCTGGCGGCCTGTTACCGGCCGTATTGAATGCTGCAAACGAAATTGCAGTTGAAGCTTTTGTTGAAGGGCGCATTGCTTTCACTGAAATCTGGCAACTGGTCCGCCGCGCCATGGAAAATTGCTCAAATTTGGCGAGACCCCTCCTGGATGATATAGTCCGGGCAGATCTGCGGGCCCGCGAGTTTGTACGCGAGGCAATTGCAACACGTTAGTATATGATTCTGAACATCTTACGCGTAGCGATCACTATCGCTGAGGTAATCCTGATCTTTAACCTTCTCATTATCGTGCATGAGCTTGGCCATTTCCTGGCAGCTCGGTGGCGCGGACTTCAGATCGACAAGTTCGGTATCTGGTTTGGTAAACCCCTCTGGAAGAAGACGATCAAGGGGGTCGAGTTTAGCCTTGGGTGCATTCCGGCGGGCGGATTCGTTTTGCTCCCCCAGATGGCCCCGATGGAGGCGGTCGAAGGGAAAGCCAGTCACCCACGGGAGAATCTTCCGCCGATTAAGCCCTTGGACAAAATCATCGTCGCGTTCGCCGGGCCACTTTTTAGTTTCCTGCTCGCGGTCTTATTTGCCTTGATTGTGTGGGTCGTCGGCCGTCCGGCATCGGAGGCCGATACTACGACGACGATTGGTTACCTGGCCCCAAACGAGCCGGCAGCAAAAGCCGGGTTTCAAATCGGGGACAAGGTTCTCGAAGTTGATGGTCACCCTGTTTCTCGGTTTTCCGGCGCAATCAATAGCGTCATGTGGTACGTCGTCCGGAGCGAACGAGCAGAAGGCGAGACAATTCCGTTTAAAGTTCAGCGCGGCAACCAGGTGTTGACCATTAGTTCAGGATTTTCAAAGCCGCAGACAGACGGATGGTGGGAGAGAGGCAGCCTGAAACAGGTCGGAATATGGCCGGCTGTAACACCGATCGTGGCGAAGGTAGATCCTGGCTCGTTAGCGGATCAGGCCGGTATTCGGGCCAACGACGAAATCCTCGAAGCCGACGGACAGAAACTTTACCATCCTCAGCAGCTCTTTGAGCTCGCTCAGAAAGACCCTGCGAAGCCATTGATCCTCACAGTCAATCGGGGTGGAAAGCTGATTGAGCTGAAGGCTTCTTTAGGGCATCCCGTTGTTGAGAGCGTGATCAAGAACAGCCCGGCGGAAGTAGCTGGCATCCAGAGGGGGGACCGAATTCTGGAAGCGAACAACCAACCGGTGAGCGATCCGAGCGTGGTCGTGAAAGAGGTCCAACAACATCCAGATCAGGTTTTGAGTCTGACGATTCAGCACGGCGCAGAGACGAAGACAGTGCGTCTTCTACCCGCGACTCCCGACTCGCCCGCTGCGCCCGGCGCACAGAGTAAACCGATGGCTGGATTCAGACTTGAATCCGAGCTGCGCTCCGGCCTTGCGTTCGACAATGGCGGTCGCATGACAATCGTCCATACATTGCCGCTTGAACAGATATCAAACGCCGTGAAGACAGTGACTGGCACGATCGGGGCGCTGCTCGCGCCGCAATCGGATATTAAGCTCCAACACATCAGCGGCCCGGTGATGATCATGCGCACGTACTATCTGCTATTCGAAAGCGATTTCGGATGGCAGCTCGCGCTCTGGTTCAGCGTCGTCTGCAACATCAACCTGGCGATTCTCAATCTGTTACCGATCCCGGTGTTGGACGGGGGTCACATCCTTTTAGCGGTCGTTGAAGCGGTTCGCCGGCGTCCGATCAACATCCGGATCCTTGAGGTTCTGCAAGGGGCTTGCGCATTGCTATTCATAGGCTTCATGCTCTATGTGACTTTCTACGACGTACAAGACTTACCCTGGAACGCTAAGCAGCGAGTCCGATTTAATACCCCGGCCAAAGCAGCGCCACCCGAGGCTAGATGAGTTACCTGCCTTTTTGTCCTGATCCTTTGGGTTACCACCGGCGCCTGACGCGCGAAGTAAAGGTTGGCAAGGTCGGTGTAGGTGCCCATAACCCGATCCGTGTCCAATCGATGATCACGTGCGATACGATGGACACCGAGGCCTGTATTGAACAGACCATTGAGCTGGCCAACGTCGGCTGCGAGATCGTTCGTATCACCGCCCCCACAGTCAAGGACGCGAAAAATCTGCAACATATCAAGAAAGGGCTTCTGGCTCGAGGATGTGACGTCCCGATTGTGGCGGATATCCACTTTAAACCGGAAGCAGCCATGGAAGCCGCTCAATGGGTCGAAAAGGTCCGCATTAATCCGGGAAACTATGCCGACTCCAAGAAGTTCGCGATAAAGGAATACACCGACGAACAATACCTGTCGGAGTTAGAGCGGATTCGGGAACGGTTCAGTCCGCTAGTTCTTCTCTGTAAGGAGCGCGGAATCAGCATGCGGATTGGCACTAATCACGGCTCGCTGAGCGACCGTATCATGAATCGGTACGGCGACAGCCCGCTGGGAATGGTTGAGAGCGCATTGGAGTTTGCCCGAATCGCTCGTGACCTCGGGTTCCACGATTTCATCTTTTCGATGAAGGCGAGCAACCCGAAAGTGATGATTTCCGCGTATCGCCTTCTGGTGGCGCGCCTGAATGAGGCCGGGCCCGACTGGAATTACCCTGTTCACCTCGGCGTAACTGAAGCCGGCGACGGCGAAGACGGCCGTATCAAGAGCGCGATCGGGATCGGGTCCCTTCTGGCGGACGGTATCGGCGATACCGTCCGGGTTTCTCTCACTGAAGACAGCGTGCACGAGATTCCTGTCGCGATGGAGCTGGTAGCCGAGTATAATCGACGCCAGGCGGCACCGGCTTCGGGATTCAAACCCGGCGTTGAACTCTCGTTCGATCCTTTCAGTTTCGTCCGCCGCCCGTCAGAGCGAATACATCTACCGGCCATTGACTCTACGAAGACGGAAGTCGCTGGTACATCCGTAGGTGGTGAGGAGACGATCAGAGTTATCGTCCGGCAAAAGACCTTCGATCAGGTTGCCCATAGGCTGGATCGCATGGGGGACTTTCAGCCGGAAGCGGCCGTTGAATCCGGAAACGTGGCTGCGATCGATCCGAGGGATTCTGAAGCGATTGACCGGATCAATAGCCAGTCCAAGCCACAGCTGGTCACAGTCAAAGATGGTATCGATCTTCCGGTCATCACAGCCTATCGGATTCTGGCTGCAAAGGTTGACTCCCGGCACCCGATTCTATTGAAGGACACTCTTACTCCTTCCACTGATCCGAACCGGCCTTTTACCCAGACACTTTTGGAATCGTCCACTAACATCGGAGCCCTGCTGTGCGACGGCATCGGCGACGCGATACTCATCCAGGGCGAAGAGGCTCCGGGCCAATCATTACGCCTTGCGTACAACATCTTACAGGCGGCAGGTGCGAGAATCTTCAAGACCGACTACGTCGCCTGCCCCTCTTGCGGGCGCACGCTGTTCAATCTTCAAACGACAACCGCGCGGATTAAAGCCGCCACTAACCACCTTAAGGGCGTTAAGATCGCCATCATGGGATGCATCGTGAACGGTCCCGGCGAGATGGCAGACGCCGATTTCGGTTATGTCGGGGGTGCGCCTGGAAAGGTAAATCTTTACGTGGGTAAGAAGGCAGTGAAGTTCAACATTCCGGAAGCCGAGGCAGTCGACCGCCTCGTCGACCTTATCAAGGAGCATGACCGCTGGTTAGAGCCCCAGGAGCTGGCGGGGGCAGGTCCGGTTTCGGTGTAGTAGAAGAGGGCTTCGCCATGTGGGGCTCGGGTTGCCCACCGGTTCGTCGGCCCAGAAGATCAATGCTCTGGAGGATTGCGTTTTGGGTTAGCTGGAGGTCGAGCTAGAAGCTTAACCCACGGTGAAGCTGGAAGCTTCCGAACCAGTCCTCCAGGATTGGCATTCTAGGTCTCCGAACAAGCCGCGCATCACCTCAACGAAACAAGCCGCGCAACAAGTCCAATAGCGTCTTCTTCGCTGGGCGTCTGGAGGCGTAATGCTTTCGCGAACTGTGATTGACTACGTGGGTCGATACTTTGTGCTTAGTGTTTGAAGCGAGTACCGGCGCAGGCGCAGGAGGCGCAGGCAAGAAATCAGTCGCCCAAATCCAGAGCTTTCCTTCTTCTCCGACAGCAGCGATCCAGCGACCATCGGGCGACCAGCCGACTGACCAGACAGCCTTGTCAGTTGCCAATAAGTCCCACCGGCCTTTACCATCAGGAAACTGAACACAATTGACGCGGCCATCCTCGCCACAGCTAACAATCCAATCACCCCTCGGCGACCAGGCTACGCGCCTTGTACCCTCGATGCCGGACCCATGAAGCTGCGCCTGGTATGCCGCGTCTCCAGTCCCTGCACTCCGCACCACGACCCGACCGTCCTGCAGCGCCGTCGCGATCCACTTTGCGTCGGGGGAATACCGCACACCATTCACCTCGTCTCGTCCATAGCCAAATGGGGGCCGATACGTCTTCGGGATATCTTGCCGCCTCCATTTCAACTCGGCGCTGACTGAATCGAACAAAAGGAGGCGGCTGCCGTCATGGCCGGTTCCCACAGCAAAAAATCGACCGTCGGGCGACCAATCGATTGCGAGTCCGTCACCGTCCAGCTGAATCGCTGCTCTCAAAAAGCCGCCCATGTCCCATTCTTTGGCCAGGCCGCTGTAATCTGCTGCTAAGAGGGATGAGCCGTCCGGCTTCCAGGAGAGATCAAAAATCCAGGCACCCTGAACGAACTTCTTCTGGAGGACGCCATCCTTCCAAAGCTGAACGGTTCCGTCTTTTCCTGCGGTCGCAAGGGTACTGTTATCCGGTGCCCAGGCTAGGGCCCAGACCTCCTGCTGATCCGTATTAAAGGTCCGTTCCTCGACGAAATCAGGCATCAGGTAAATGCGGACCGATCCGCGCCCCCCCATCGCAAGCCGCTGGCTGTCGGCTGACCAGGCGAGGCTATAAAGTCCAAGATCAACTTTTGCTGTCTTGTCTGGTGGCCGCGGCTCAGTGCTCGCCATCGGCAGGAGCTCCTGGGCAACCGCAGAGGAACAGAAGCACGCGAGCAGACAAACCAGCGCGGGCAAGATACTAAAGCGTGGACCGAGATCGCAAATTCCCCTGCGCCCTGGCTTTATTAGAGGAAGAAATTCGAGAAATTGCGTCCTAAATCTCGTATTCCGCCGTTTCCAGCTGAAGCCGAGGCAAAAGAAAGTCCAAAAGTCTCCCGACCGATTCCTCGACGGTTTCATTATCAGTGTGAATCGCTATCTCCGGATTCGCGGGAGCCTCGTAGGGTGCATCTATCCCGGTAAAGTTTTTTATCTCACCCGAGCGAGCTCGTTTGTAAAGCTTCTTCGGATCGCGTTCTTCGCAAACGACTAATGGCGCTGCAACATAGGCTTCCACAAAATCCACAACGCCGCTTAAAACAATTTCGCGAGCGCGCAACCGATCCATCCGGTATGGCGAGATAAAGGACGTCAGCACAACCATGCCAGCATCAGCCATTAGCTTTGCAACTTCTGCAACCCTGCGGATGTTTTCGATCCTATCATCCTGAGAAAAGCCGAGATTGGCATTCAACCCGTGACGAACGTTATCGCCATCGAGGACGTAGACCTGCATCTGGCGATTGAAGAGTTGGACTTCGAGCGCGCGAGCGAGGGTCGATTTCCCCGCGCCAGATAAGCCGGTAAACCACACCACCATTCCCCTATGCCGGTTGCGCTCGGTTCGCAGTCGATGATTGACCTCGCTATCTGACCAGAAAATGTTCGTGCTTTCGACCTTCGCCAGATGCACGTAGACGCCGCCGAAAATTATTCCTCCTCCGGCGAGGTCGAGATCATCCACAATCACGAACCGGCCGGTACTCGGGATACGGTGGTAGTTATCCATGACCAGCGGCGCCCGAGTCTGGATTGTCACCTCCGCGACCTCATTTTTTCCAAGCGATCTACGACTGACCGTCGATACCTCCAGAGAAAGCGCATCGATCGCCCGATCCACCGATACCAGGTTACATTCCACTTCCTGGGTCAAAAGTTTCAGCCGATATCTCTTGCCAACCGTAAATGGTTTGTCCCCCATCCAAAAGACCCGAGCACGAAAGCGATTCGTCTCGATGGGTCTCTGGTCGATCAACGATGCAACGTGTCCTCGCTCGACGAAAATCTGTTCGGTCAATGTGACCCCAATCGATTCACCCGCGGTGACCTGCGTCGTGGCCGGGGCGTTCCAGCGCTCGATTGACGCCACGTGCGAGGTTTTGTTATCGGGCCAGAAAGCGACCTCGTCGCCTACCCGAAGCGTGCCCGATTCAATTCTGCCAGCGATTATCCGGCGTTGGTCGAATCGATAAACATCTTGTACAGCAAAGCGAAGCGGGGCATCTCCGTCCAACATCGGAGCGGACAGCTCGTCGAGTGCTTCCAGAAGATTAGGTCCAGAGTACCAAGCCGGCCTCGTTCGATCCGCGAGGTTCATCCCTTCGCGAGCAGACACCGGCAAAAACGTTCGTGGCTCGACGCCAAGTTTTTTTAAAAAATCACGATACTCGGCTTCAATCTTGCGAAAGACAGATTCGGAGTAGTCCACCAAATCCATCTTGTTCACGACCACGATCACTTGTTGAACACCGAGCATGCTCAATAAGTAAGCGTGCCGCTTGCTTTGTTCGCGGACTCCCTCATCTGCAGCGATCAGCAGCAGCGCCGCATCAGCAGTGGCGGCGCCGGTGATCATGTTTTTCAGAAACTCTTTGTGCCCGGGCGCATCAATAATCACATAAGGCCGCCGCGGAGAATTGAACCAGATTTGGGAAACATCAATCGTGATGTTCTGATCTCGCTCGGCTTGCAGGGCATCCATCAGAAAGGCCCATTCAAATGACACTCCTCGATTTCGACAGACAATCTGGATTTGTTCGAATTTTCCTTCCGGTAGCGATCCGGTGTCGTGGAGCAAACGCCCAACCAGAGTCGACTTTCCGTGATCGACGTGCCCGACAATAACGATGCGAAGATGTGAGGAAGAGGGAACCGCAGGATTTACAGACGTGTCCTCCGTAGCCTTGGCGGAGGTGGATTCCGCAATCTTTTCAGCGCCTCTGGATTCAGCTACTTGCATTTTGCTTCCTTGGTTAGACGTCATCTCCCGACCCAAAAAGAAATCTCAGGCGACTCCTCCTTCGCCCAGGCTAAGGAGGACAGGCCCGCGGTTCTCACTTTCTACATGTAACCGCTGGCCCTCAGGCGCTCGAACGCGTCTTCTGCCTCTTGGTCCTGGGCGCGCGTACTCCGCTCTGAAATCCGCGTGTTGCGCAGTTCATCGATGATTTCGCGGACCGTAGCCGCACTGGATCGCACCGGTTTTGTGCAAGGGGCGCATCCAAGACTTCGATACCTCGACCCATTCTTGGAAAAATATAAATCCACCACCGGTATCCCCTCTCGCTCGATGTACTCCCAGACGTTCAATTCGGTCCAATGCAGCAACGGATGCACACGCAAATGCGTGCCCGGATCGAAGTCGGTTTTGAATTGGTCCCAAAGCTCTGGTGGCTGCTCTTTGAAATTCCACTCGAAATTCTGATCACGCGGCGAAAAGTATCTCTCCTTGGCTCGGGTACCCTCTTCATCTCGTCGAATTCCCACAATCACAGCCTGATAATCCTTCTCTTGAATGACGGCTTCGAGAGCATCCTTCTTCAACAAGCTACAGCATTCGACCCGAGTGAGTCGCCCGTTAGGAAATGTCCTGCCTTCATCGAGTGCCGCTCGGTTCTGGCCAACAACCAGATCGATGCCCCAATCTCTGGCCAGCCGATCCCGAAACGCAATCATCTCGGGGATCTTGTAACTCGTATCGATATGAACACAGGGGATCGGTATATGGCCGAAAAAGGCCTTTCTAACCAGCCACAGCATCACCGATGAGTCCTTGCCAATACTCCAGAGAATCGCGAGACGCTTAAACTTGCGGTAAGCCTCTCGCAGGATGTAGATACTTTGGTGCTCTAGCGCATCCAGATGCGCGTACTTGGAATGTATCATCGGTCGTCAGATGTTATCCCCAAGAAATGTGTGTATTCCGCATTCCGTTTTTTCGAACCCTATCCATCTGCCTGCACGCTCGTCCTCGCCCGAAACGACAGCCCTAGTGCATGGCGAGCAACCGATACTTCGAAAGCCTCGGTCCGTCAATGGATTGTAAGGGATCTTGTGACGCCGAATGTATTCCCAAACTTCGTCTCGGGTCCATCCAGCCAAAGGATTGATCTTGAGGATCCTTTTTTGTCTGATCCGGTCGAATTCGTATAACTCCAGAACTCCGGTTCCGTTCCTGCCGGACGATTGATCTCGTCGCAGGCCAGTGATCCATGCATCGAGACTCGCCAGTTTTTTTTGCAACGGCATGACCTTTCGAAGTGTACAGCACAGGTCCGGGTTACGCTCCCACAGCTTCGGTCCGAATTCCGTTGTTTGTTGGTCCAGCGTCCTGTCCGGTATCAACGATTCAATTTTCAGATTGAAAAATGCTTCGAGCCGGCGCTTCAACTCTAGCGTTTCAGGAAAAAGCAGGCCTGTGTCGATCGTAAAGACCGGCAGCGGAATTCCTGCGAGGACCGCATGATGAATGGCGACCAGGCCGGCCCCTTGAAAACTGGTACCGATGGCTGCGGCCTGGCCGAACTCTTGCCAAGCCCAATATAGGACCTTAGTTGGGGATCCATGCTCGAATTCCCCGGAGAGAGCGCGGACATCATCTGAGGTAAAAGTATCGAGCAGCGGCATTAACCTTATTCTCTATATGTATATAGAGAATTCGCAAGGGCTAATCGTTAGCAGTTCCGAGAGATTAAACGCAGCCTCGGAACGGTCGGACTACCGAGATGGCCTGGCCGGATGAAGCTCGAACTTATCGCTTTTATTTGGCCACCTCGATCAGGTGCTCCGTCGTAATCCCTAGCTCTTTCATTACCGTGCCGCCTGGAGCACTTAACCCAAACCGATCGATGCCAACTACTTTACCGTCCAAGCCGACAAATCTGTACCAGAACGTCGTTACACCCGCTTCAATTGCGACGCGATCCCTGCAGGATGGCGGTAAGACCTCGTCCTGGTAACCTTTGTCCTGGCGCAAAAACCGCTCCGCGCAAGGCATCGATACTACCCGCACGCCGTCGCCGAGTTGCTTTGCCGCAGCAACCGCGTGCTGAAGTTCGCTGCCCGTCGCGAGAAGTATTTTCCGCAGAGCGCCCTTTTCTTTGACGGCGACGTAGCCTCCTTTAAGCACTCCGTTCCGTCGGCTCTCTACTGGAATATCGTTTATAATTGGAATGGTCTGGCGAGTCAGCGCGATCAGGGTCGGTCCGTTCGTTCTCTCAACCGCCGCAACGAATGCTCCGGCTGTTTCTTCGGGGTCGCCCGGACGAATGACATCGAGCCATGGAATCAAACGCAATCCACTCACGGTCTCGACGGGTTCGTGGGTTGGTCCATCTTCGCCCACACCAACCGAGTCGTGAGTAAATACGTAGATCACTGGGAGCTTGGCTAACGCCGCCAAGCGAATCGAGGGCCGGCAATAATCCGCGAACACCAGAAATGTTGCGCCAGAAGGCCGGAAGATTCCGTAATAGCCGATCCCGTTTAATATCGCGCACATTCCGTGCTCGCGAATTCCAAATCGAATGTTGCGCCCATCGCGATGCTCCGGATTAAAGTCCGGCGCCTTTTGAATATAGTTCAGAGTCGAACCGTAAAGATCGGCGCTTCCACCAATCAAAAGTGGCACTGCTTCGGCGACCGGTTGCAGTACCTCGCTTCCGGCTTTCCGTGTCGCGATCTTGGCATCTGTTGGAAACTTCGGAATGCGGCTAAGCAGGTCCTTAGGTACCGATCGATCGATGCCGCCCTGAAGCATTTTTGCCAGGTCGGGATGCGCTTCCTTCCAGGCATCATATTTCTGCTGCCACTCGAGGTATCGCTCCTTTAGTACGCTGCGGTGGTCCGCGAAGAAGGCGCGCACTTCTTTCGAAACATAGAATTTTTCGTCCGGCAGCCCCAATCCTTTGCGAGCGGCATCCACAAATTTCACGCCTGCCTCGCCGTGCGCTTTGTTGGTTCCTGCAATCTCGGGAATTCCTTTTCCAATCAATGTGCGCGCAACAATGAACTGCGGCTTGCCGCTCTTAGAACTCTTGGCCCGCTCAAAAGCAGCGAGAAACTCTTCCATGTTTTGACCGTCGATCCGTTGAACTTCGAATCCATAAGCGCTGAAGCGCTCGCCGGTATCTTCGCTCTGAGTAAGGTTCGCCATCGCGTCGAGCGTGACGTCGTTGGAATCGTAGATCAGAATCAGGTTATCGAGTCGTTGATGCCCCGCGAACGCAGCGGCCTCGGCCGCGACGCCCTCCTGTAAACAGCCATCCCCAGCGATGCAGACAATCTTGTGATCAAAGATTGTGTGGGACGCCGTATTGAAGCGCGCCTCTGCCATCTTCGCTGCAACTGCCATCCCAACCGCGTTGCCTACTCCTTGACCAAGCGGGCCGGTTGTTGCCTCTACGCCGGGCGTATCCCCAAATTCCGGGTGCCCCGGCGTTTTGCTGTGCAGTTGGCGAAAATTTCGAATGTCGTCAAGCGAGACGTCGTAGCCGGCCAAATGCAGCCATCCGTACAGGAACATGCTTCCGTGCCCGGCAGACAGCACAAGGCGGTCTCGATTGATCCAATGAGGATCCTCCGGATAATAACGCAGCGCATGACCAAACAGAACAGCCCCGAGCTCAGCCATACCGAGCGGCAATCCGAGATGTCCAGAAGCAGCAGCCTGTACAGCGTCCATCGCCAAGCCGCGCGCCTCTGTCGCGGCCCGAGAAAGCATTTGAGTTTTGAGTGCCATAACGGTGAGAAGGTGAAACGCCGGCAAAAGCGTGGATCGCCAGCAACGACCAAACTGGAAACTGAAATGGAGAAACTAGCAACACCAAAAGACGGTTCCGGGTTCCGGGTTTTCGCGTTCCGGGTTCCGAGCATGCATTTCGCTCATCAATCCCACCGGCAGTCCCGGAACCCGGAATCCGAAACCCGGAACTCAAAGAAATTCCTCGCGAGAAAGCCTTGATCGGATTACATAATCGACCCTTTTTTGTAACTATATATGGAACCATCACTCCTGCGGTTGGGTTTACCCTCAGGAAGTCTGCAAGAGACGACACTCGATCTCTTTGCCAAGGCAGGCTACCAGATCACCGGTTTTAGCCGCTCTTATAAACCTGCGATTGATGACCCCGAAATCGAAGTACGGCTGTTAAGGGCGCAAGAGATCAGCCGCTACGTCGAGCACGGTTACCTCGATTGTGGTATCACCGGCGCCGACTGGATCGAAGAAAACGCTTCCGATGTCGAACTGTTCGCACGCCTCGAGTACAGCCGGGCAACTTCTAAACCAACCCGATGGGTTCTGGCTGTTCCAGAAAATTCGCCGGTCCGCTCAGTTGCAGATTTAGCCGGCAAACGAGTA
The DNA here is from genome assembly GCA_046727495.1 of bacterium. Taxonomy (GTDB): domain Bacteria; phylum Verrucomicrobiota; class Verrucomicrobiia; order Chthoniobacterales; family JAFAMB01; genus JBKPBY01. The sequence continues at coordinate 13,442 of JBKPCS010000216.1, forward strand.
GCGACGGAAGCTGTTGGCCTTACCACGCGTTTTTTGGAGAGCCGCGGTGTAAAGGCCGAGGTCGAATTCAGTTGGGGATCGACCGAAGTCAAAGTTCCTGAACTGGTCGATGCGATCGTTGATATCACCGAGACCGGCACTTCCCTGAAAGCAAATAATCTTCGGATCCTCGAGACCATCGCGGAGTCTTACCCGCAGGTGATCGGCAATCGAACATCGATGAAGGATCCATGGAAACGGAACAAGCTCGAGCGAATGGTCCTTCTCCTGCAAGGCGCGCTCAACGCTCGCGATAAGGTTGGGCTCAAAATGAATCTCGAGGAAAGCAAGTTGCCCGCCCTGGTCAGACAATTGCCGGCGCTCAGAAATCCCACCGTCTCTCAGCTCGCACAGCCGGGCTGGGTTGCCATTGAAACGATCATCGATGAAAGAGTGGTCCGCGAAATCATCCCAGAGCTCAAGGCGCTCGGGGCGGAAGGAATTATCGAGTATCCGTTGAATAAAGTGGTTTATTAGCTATCAATTCCCCCACCCGATCGCTGGCTCGGGGATTGTTTTCTGCCAGCGCCGTTTACGAAAGAAATATGGGTTCACTGAAAAAGAGAAGAAAAGCAAAGATTGCAAAACATAAGCGCCGCAAACGCATGAAGGAAAATCGCCACAAGAAGCGTTTGCGATATAAGTCCTAAGCCGGCTTTCTGCGTCATCTAATGGCCTACCTTGGGAAGAGCCACGTTCGACGCGAAAGCAAAATGTGCGCCCGAAAGCGCGCTCGCGGATGCCGCACAAGGCGGCATCCGGCACGGGGCTTGTTGCGGATGAGACCAATTCCCTTGTCCGCGAAGCGGAACTTCGAGGAGCCTGTGGAGACGACATTCTCCGCTCGCACCAGGCGTCGCAAAATCGCGAAGCCTGACTTCAAATCCGACAGGCTCCTTTGCATGCGCAAAATCCGAGCTAGATTGGCTTCATGAACATTCGGAAGCCGGGGCGCACGCTGTTCGTCAGCGTGAGCATCGGCGTAGTTGTGGGTTGTGGAGTCTATGCCGCAACCCCTCCGACGCCAGTCAAGCCTCATTTCCGCAGTCCGGAGGAGGCGTTCTATTCCGATATTCGCCAGGCGACGCCGGATCAGAAGCTTCCGAAGACTCTCGAGAAAAAGGCGGACGCACAAGCCTCCTTCATCGAGGGGATTTTGGCGGAAGAGCAAGGAGACTACGAGGAAGCGCTAGCCGCTTACACTCAGTCGCTTGCTCTTGACCAGGGGGGCAATCCCCAGCTTGCGGTACGCGTCGCACACGAATTTGCGAAACGTGGAGACGTTGCCCAAGCAATCAACATTCTCAAAGATCTCGCCAAGGTTCGTCCCCGCGAACCGCTGGCTTTCCTCCATCTCGCCTATTTTTACTCCAGGCAACTCAACAAGCCATCTCTGGCGGTAACTTATGCAGAGAAAGCCGTCGAGGTTGATCCGAAGAATCTCGCTGCGTACCAGAGCCTGTTCGAGCTCTACATGACCCTGAAACGAAAGAAGGAAGCGGAGTCGGTCATCACGCGGGCTGAGAAAAACGACAGCAAGGACCCAGGCTATTGGCTCAGTCTGGCTGATCTCGCGATCCAGCTATACCGAACTGATAACACTTCATTCCCTGCTGCCAAGGCGCCTCTAGTTGCACCGCTGTTAGAGAAGGCAAAGAGCTTCGCTGGGAATGACGCAAACACGAACCAGAAAATCGCCGACGACTATGTCCTGATTGATCAGGTCAATAACGCGATCCCGCTCTACCTCAAAACAATCGAGCAAAACAAGAGCAACCCTGAGGTCCGCTACAAACTCGCAGAAAGCTTTGTGAAAGCCGGGCAACGCGACCAGGCAATCCGTACGCTGGAGGAGATGCTGAAAAGCAACCCGCTCAAGTACGAGATCTACGAATTTCTGGCCCGCCTCTATCTGGAGAACGGAAACAAGGAGCACGCATTGGCTGACTACGAGCAGGCGATACTCCTTGCTCCACAAGAGCCAGAGAATTACTTGCACGCAGCAGAGCTCAATCTTCAACTGAAACAGAACGATCGCGCAATCGCGACTTTGCAAGAGGCACGGCGTCGCTTCCCGATCCCGCAGATTACCTATGCGCTGGCCGTCGGTCTCTCCACCGCAAAACGATATTCGGAAGCACTGCCAGTCTACGAAGCGGCTCTTCAAGAAGCAAAGTCCGGGCAACAGGAAATTATCGATGGAAACTTTTACTTTAACTATGGGGTAACGGCGGAACAGGCCGGCCTGGTCGATAAAGCGGCGGGACTATTGAAGAGGTCGATCGAGCTGGATCCCTCGAGATCTGCTCAAGCCTACAACTATCTCGGCTACATGTGGATCGACCGGAACCTGAACCTGGACGAGGCCGGAACGATGATTAGAAAGGCTCTGGAGATTGAGCCTGACAATGGCGCATATCTCGACAGCCTCGGCTGGTATTACTTTAAGAAAGGCGAGTTTTCGAAAGCGTTGAACGAACTACTTCACGCATCCGAACGCGTCCACCCGGCCGATCCGACGGTATTCGAGCATATCGGAGACGCTTACCGCTCGGTGGGAAATGTCGGCCAGGCGTTGAACTACTGGCAGAAAGCTTTGAAACTCGACCCGCAAAATCAGGGACTTTCATCGAAGATTGATGAGGCAAAGGCGAAATATACGGCGAATCCAGTTCCCTCTGCGTCCGCTCCAGTTTCCGCTCCGAGCCCTTCGAAATCCGCAACCATACCGCCACCTTCCCCAACCCCGTCGCAACCGTAACGGTCTCGATGCAGCGCGACGTTTTCGGTTTTCCCCGCTATTTCTGCCCGCCTCATTGCTTGACATCCCCTGGTTCCTCGCCAAAATTCAGCCAAATGTCCGTGCTTCTCTCAGCTCGACTTACACTGCTCCCGGCGCTGATCGCCGCCTGATAGGCATCGGCTGCAGGGAGCCTCATCGTGTAATTGTCGACCGCGCGCACATCCCTAGCGGTTCGTTTGAATTTTTGTGTTCGCGCCGACGAGTCCCGTCACGGCGGGACGATCCTTAGCCCTACCAAACCAAACTAGCACTAACACTCATACTCAATATGATCCCTGACCCGAGTCAGAAGTATCACCCATTTCCACCGATCGATTTGCCCGCACGCCGTTGGCCGAGCCGAGCAATCACTAAAGCCCCAGTCTGGTGCAGCGTCGATCTTCGAGACGGCAACCAGTCGCTCCCGGTGCCGATGAATGTCTCGCAAAAGCTGAAAATGTTCGCCGCACTGGTACGATGTGGCTTCAAAGAGATCGAAGTCGGATTCCCGTCTTCTTCTAATACGGAATTCGAATTCAACAGACGTCTTATCGAAGAAGATCGCGTCCCTGACGACGTCCGTATCCAGGTGCTTGTTCAGGCGCGCGAAGATCTCATCGAAAGGACATTCGAATCTTTGCAAGGCGCTCGAAACGTCATTATCCATCTGTACAACTCGACCTCACCTGCCCAGCGCCGAGTCGTATTCGGCATGAGTAAAAAGGAGATTATCAGAGTGGCAACTCGAGGGGCAGAGTGGATCCAGGAAAGGCTCCCTACACTCAAGGATTGCAATGTTACTCTTCAATATTCGCCTGAAAGCTTTTCCGCTACAGAGGTCGAGTTTGCCAAAGACGTTTGCGAAGCGGTAATCGACGTCTGGCGACCGACTCCGCAACGGAAGATGATTTTGAACCTTCCTGACACCGTCGAAGTCGCGATGCCCAACATTTACGCCGATCAAATCGAATGGATCGATCGGAACATTAAGTCGCGAGACTCAATTGTACTCAGCGTCCATACACACAATGATCGCGGCACTGGCGTGGCTGCGACAGAGCTGTCGCTCCTTGCCGGAGCCGAGCGGGTTGAAGGCACATTGTTTGGCAACGGCGAACGGACTGGGAATCTGGACATTGTGGTCGTTGCCATGAATCTGTATGCGCACGGCATCGATCCGAAGCTCGATTTTTCGGATATCAATTCTTTCGTGCGCGTTTACGAGGAGTGTACGGGGATGACTATACCGCCGCGTCAGCCCTATGCCGGTGAGCTCGTGTTTACCGCGTTTAGTGGCTCTCACCAGGACGCTATCAAGAAAGGGTTCACTGAATGGAGGATGCATGGCGGCGCCCAGCACTGGGATGTACCGTATCTGACGGTCGATCCGGAAGATATTGGGCGCGAATACCGCGAAGTTATCCGCGTAAACAGCCAAAGCGGCAAAGGAGGCATCTCGTATTTGCTGGAGAGCGAATTTGGAATTGAGCTGCCAAAAGAGATGCAGCGTGAATTCGGTCCATTGGCAAACGAGGAAGTGGATCGACTGGGGCGCGAGGTCAATGCGTCGGAACTGCGAGAAATGTTCTGGCGGGAATACGTCGAGCGAAATACACCGTGGGAGCTGGAAGAATTCCACGCCGATGGATCCTCCGGGCAATTCCATTGCCGGGCGACGGTCCAGCACAATGGAGAACGGCGTTACCTGGCCGGCAGCGGGAACGGTCCGATCGCTGCCTTTGTCCAAGCGTTGAGCGAGGCAGGTGTTCCAGCCTTTGAGGTCGCGTATTACAGCGAACATGCTCTGAGTTCCGGTGCTCAGGCGAGCGCGATTGCCTATATACAGATCAAGCTAGATGAAACGACAACGCGCTGGGGAGCCGGTGTCGATACCAACATTGAGCTAGCCTCGATCCGCGCCGTTCTCAGTGCGCTGAACCGTTCGATGGATATCGAAAAATCAGCGGCATCCACCTTCGCTAAAGCTACGGTGGACTAGTCCCCAGTTTCTCTCGGACACTCGCACTAGCACTCACAATCTTTGCCGTGACCGCGCTTGCCTGTCGACATCCGCCTTCGCTAAAGCGGTGGACAAGTCCCCAGTTTCTCTCGCACACTCGCACCTAGCACTCACACTCTTGCTATGACCAATCCACTGCGTGTCGGCATCGTAGGATCAGGCGTTATCAGCGCCTCCTATCTTAGATCAAAATTCCCTCAATTTAAGATCGTCGCGTGTTCAGATATCCGTGAAGAGGTTGCGACAGCTCGTGCAAAAGAATTCAGCATTGAAGCAAAGCCCGTTGATGCGCTTCTCCAGGATTCCTCGATTGACGCAATCCTGAATCTCACGATACCGCAGGGCCATATTCCCGTCAGTCAGGCCGCGATTGATGCAGGCAAACATGTCTATTCCGAAAAGCCTTTGGCGTTATCCAGGGAAGAGGCGGAGCCGTTCGTGAATTCTGCCAAGGCAAAAGGGCTTCGTGTTGGCTGCGCGCCAGACACTTTCCTGGGCGGCGCGCAGCAGACGGCCAGAAAATTGATCGACGATGGCGCGATCGGCCAGCCGATCGGCGGTACAGCGTTTTTCATGAATGACGGCCCTGAATCCTGGCATCCCGGTCCGGAATTCTTTTATCAAAAGGGCGGAGGCCCGGTCCTGGACATGGGGCCCTACTACGTCACATCGCTGGTAAACCTTCTTGGTCCGGTCAAACGAGTCCATTCATTTGGATCGAAGCCACGGGCGAAACGCGTCATCGGCAGCGGCCCGCGCAAAGGACAAGAATTCAATGTGGATGTCCTGACTTACGTCGCCGCGATTCTCGAGTTTCATTCGGGGCCGTTAGTCAATTTTGTTTTCAGTTTCGATGTTATCGGGCATAGCCATCCTCCAATCGAGATCTACGGGACCAAAGGATCTGTCCAGATTCCCGACCCTAACTGGTTTGGAGGCAATGTACGCCTTACCCAATCCGTCGGTCGCTGGGAAGACGTCGCACATACGCACAGTTTCGCTGACGCCAACTACCGCGGGATCGGCCTTGCAGATATGGCCGCAGGTATCGCGTACGAATTGCCGCACCGGGCTTCGGGAACGCTTGCGTTCCATGTCCTCGAGGTTCTTCAGGCAATTATCGAACGCGGGGGTGGTGACACAACCTTCGAGATCCGCTCAACCTGCGAGCGGCCACGGCCGCTCCCTCGGATCCATCCCGTTGCGGACTTCACGTAGCCGCGCCTAAAAGCGCGGCTGTTGTCAGTCTACCGTCTGCCGTCCACCGGCTATCGTTGCCCTTTCAGCCCCAAAACACCGCCAGCAATTGGAAGAGTTTTTCGAGAACCAATATTTTGACCTCGCGTTAATCTCGAGCTTATGAAGCGAGAGACAAAACGGTAGACTGTGGACCGTCT
>JBKPCS010000217.1:0-14072 GCA_046727495.1 bacterium
CCTGTTTGTCAGACGCGCCACCACTCCGGGAGCCGGCCTCATCTGGGGCCTGGGTGCCGCATTGCTTCTTTGGTTTGCAATGCCGGCCGGAATTGATCTCTTGCTCCTCCGTTCTGCCTCCTCCGGCGCAACGCTAAGCGAAGCTCAGATGCGGTTTCCGAGGCTTGTCGCTTACTTGGTTTGCCTTGGCATGCCAGTCGGTGTGGTCATTGGAGTTCGCGGAGTCCTTCGCAGGAAGCAAGCCCAGCCGCAATTTCGTTGGGGCCGGGGCGTGGTAGCTGGGGGATTGGCCGGAACCATTAGCGGACTTGCGTTTAGCGGATGGGAGTATGCCGGAGGTTACTTACCGCTGCTCGGGGGACTGCCGGAGTTCCAATCTCAGGCGGCGGTAATCCTGCATTTCGCAGTGGCCCTGCTCATCGGCTCAATTTTCGGTATTCTCTTTCAGCGCGATGTCCGCGGCTATGGCTCGAGCATGGGCTGGGGTCTAGGATTTGGAATCTTCCTGTGGTTCTTTGGTCCGCTCACAATTTTCCCCATCCTAAGCGGTCAGCCACTGGATTGGTCTGCTGACCAGGGTACCGCAATATTCGGTTCGCTGATCGGCTACATTATTTATGGATTCATCCTAGGTACTGTCTATGCGTTTCTGGACCGAGTATGGGTGAGACTGTTCATTCAATCCGACCCATTGAATCGCGAACGCGAGGGCCCGGGTTTTCATTTTTTGCGTTCCATCGAATGGGGAGGATTGGCTGGGCTGGTTGGAGGCCTGGTCTCGATTCCAGTCATGAACGCAACTGGCATTCTGCCTAAGATCGCTGGGCTCGATACCAGTTTCGGCGGCATCCGCGGTCCGATCATCCACCTTGTCGTAAGCACAGGAATCGGGATGAGCTATGGCTTCTTATTCCGCGATGAGGCCCCCAGTATAGGGCTGGGTGTTCCTTGGGGATTTCTATTCGGCGTCATCTGGTGGTACGTAGGCCCACTAACTCTTTTGCCGTTGATTTTGACCGGGGTCTACGATTGGAGGGCAAGCGCGGCGGTTGCTCTTTTCCCATCGCTTATCGGACACTTGATCTACGGCGGGACCACCGCATTTATATTCCTCCTTTTGGAGCGACGCTATAAGCGATGGCTGCTTCTCGATCCTCGCCTTGCAGCCCGCGAGCAGCGCCGCCTTCGCCCGGAAGGAACGCCGGCGCCGGCACTGTGGTTCTTCGCGCTTGGGCTTGGTGTACTGCTGCCAATTCTACTCGGCTAAGAGGGGTTAAGGCAGCCCGACGGCCCGAACGCCGCGACTGCGGGGTAAAGTTCAGCGCTGCCGGAGATAGATCAGGCGCGCGCCCTAGCTCTCTTTAGTGCGAAAATCTGATATCGATCTTTGGAAAGTGGCTAAGATCCTTCATTTCTTAGCCACTTTTTTGATTCATCCGTGCACTTTCATGAGCCGTCTTGACCTGATGCTGTGGACCGCTGATCAGCTTGTTCCTAGAGCGGCCAGATGCATCACCTTTTCTTCGGTCGCGTTCTCTTTGCCCAGCTCACCAGTCAGTTTACCATGCCGCATAATCAGAATGCGATCGGCCAATGCCAATACCTCCGGCAAATCACTGGAGATAACAAGAATGGCGATCCCTTCTCGAACCAATTCATCGAACAGACTATAGATCTCGGCTTTGGTCGCGATATCGACCCCGCGCGTCGGTTCATCGACGATCAACACGGTCGGCTGTACGGCGAGCCATTTGGCCAAAAGAACTTTCTGTTGGTTACCTCCGCTCAGCAGCCCGGTCCTTTGTTGGTAGCTCGGTGTCCGAACCCGCAGACGAGAAACGTATTTACGGATCAGCTGATGTTCAGCTGGATAATCAACAAATGGCCCGCGAGCAACCCGACGCAAAGCCGCGCTGGAAATATTCGCTCCAACTTCCGCTCCCAGTACCAGACCCGTATTAGCCCTGTCTTCCGGTACATAAGCGATTCCGGCCAGCACCGCATCCTTTGGCCGCCGAAAGTGAACTTTCTTTCCTCTGAGCATGACCTCACCGCGATCCGGCGGCGGCGAACCGAATATTCCCAATGCCATCTCGCTGCGGCCAGCGCCGATCAGTCCGGCCATTGCCGTAATTTCGCCACGCCGTAGTTCAAAGGTGACATCTTCGTACTGACCCTTTCTGGAGAGGTTATTTACGCGAAGGACGACCTCACCTTTGGGCTCTAACGAGTGCCGGTGAAAGGCAAGGAGCTCGCGCCCCACCATCAGCCGTACCGCCTCGGCCTCGGTGGTTTCTTTCACCGGCACAGTCCGCACATGCCGGCCATCGCGCAGAACCGTAAGCTTGTCGCAAAGCGCAAAGACTTCGGGAAGCCGGTGCGAAATATAGAGAATAGTGACGCCATGCGCTTTGAGATCGGCAATGACCCGAAATAAGATCTCCGATTCGGTCTCTGACAGGCTGGAAGTAGGCTCATCCAGAATCAGCAGTCGCGGATTCCGGACCAGGCTCTTACAAATTTCGATCAATTGCTGCTGAGCTACTGTTAGCCTGCTCACGATCGTGTCCGGATGATGGTGAAGCCGCAATCGCTGCAGAACAGCGAGCGTTTCCCTCTGTAATGTTTCGCGGTCTAAGAAGACGCCGGAACGCTTCGGTTCCATGCCCAGGAAAATGTTTTCGGCAATGGAAAGGTTGGGCGTCAGATTGAGCTCTTGATATACGATGGCGATTCCCTTGGCCTGGGCCTCTGCAGGACCAGTAAAATTGACGGTCTCTCCGGCAAATTCAATGGTTCCGGAATCGGGCCGGTGTACTCCGGCAATAATCTGCATGAGGGTGCTCTTGCCGGCACCATTCTCCCCGATCACCGCATGAATGCTTTTTTCCGCGATTTCGAAGCTGACGTCGCGTAAAGCCTGAACGCCAGGAAAGTGCTTTGAAATTCCGTTTATCTTCAGGATCGGAGGCATTGCCCAAGGTTGCCCGGTAAAGAACGGCGTCGACTCACTTTGAGCTCGGCGCCGTTCGGCATGGGAGAAAGAGGACTACTTTAAGAATTGATCGACATTTGCGGAAGTCACTACATCGACACCGGTGTCTACGACTGGAGGCACAGTCTTTCCTTCAGTCAGATCGTTTAATATATCGACGCTCTTAACGCCCATCTGGTAAGGCCTCTGCCCAATCAGCGCGTCGCAGGCCCCTTGCTTCAAAATCTTCAGCTCCTCAGGAAGCGTATCGAACGACACCACCACGAACTTCTTTGCCTTGATATCATCCAGGTGTTTCCCGAGGGCCCGGAGATAAGCTTCTGGAGCGCCAAAAAGCGGCCACCCGCCTGAAAAGAAAAATCCGTTCAGGTCGGGGTACCGGGTCAAAACGTCCTGGATAATTTGAATCGATTTTGGTGCGTCATCGTTGCACGGGAAAGGCGAACCGGGAATTTCGGTATATTCGCCTCCCGCTTCCTTCAACGCTTTGCGGAAGCCGGCACCGCGCTGGTTGTGATTGAACGAAGCGAGTCCGCCCGTTATTACCGCGAATTTTCCTTTCGGCATCATCGACGCAAAGGCTTTGCCTCCTTCGTATCCGCCCAACTCGTTATTGGTGCCGACGAAACAGACGCGTTTGGAGTTTGGAGAATCGGAATCGAATGTGATCACTTTGATGCCTTTTTTAACCGCGGCATCAATGACTCCAACCACCGAATCGGCATCCATCGGTGCAACCGCAAATCCATCAACCCCGCGGCTGACGAGGTCCTGCAGAACCTGAACTTGTTTAGCCGCGTCAGCGGTGTCGGGACCAGTGTAGATCACGTTCGCACCCACTTTTGAGCCTTCTTCTTTGGAACCTTTTTCAACCTCGTTGTAGAACGAGATGCTGATCGATTTCGGAATAACAGCGAACGTCTTTTGCTTTCCAGCAGCCTGTACGCCGGTCAGCAGGCCGAATGAACAAGTCATCACGCCTGCCAAATGAAACAATGGATGGTTTTTCATATGAATTGTAGGGGGAACAACTTAGCTGCGAAAACGCCGCGTGCGCGGCGGATTCTGCGGTTTCGAGAATCTCTCAGTCATGACGTAAGAGCTTCCGAAAATAGTCAATCGATACGGCCAGGATGATTACCGCACCGACAAAAACACCTTGCCAATATGGATCGATGCCGAAGAGCAGCAAACCGTTGCGCAAGACTTCCAGGATGATCGCGCCGATGACCGTGCCAAGAATCGTGCCTTCGCCCCCGGCCAAGTTGGCTCCGCCAATGACGGTAGCGGCAATCACCGCCAATTCTTGTCCAGTTCCTAAATCGGCGGTCACACTCGACAAGTAGCTGTACTGCACCAACCCGGCGATCCCCGCCACCAGTGCGGAGAGAATATAAACGATTATTTTGAGGCGATCGACCCGGAGGCCGGTCAATCGAGCCGTTCGCTCATTTCCACCAACGGCATACACATAGCGTCCCCATACTGTACGGGAGAGAAGAACCCAGAAAAACAGCGCGGTGATACAGAAGATAATGAATGGATTCGGTACGCCAAAAATATCGCCGCCGCCCAGCCAGAGAAAGGACTGATACTCCTCACCAAATATTGAGATCGGCCGTCCGTGCGTAATGATCAGAGCAAAGCTTCTGGCGATAGCCAGAGTCGCCAGGGTCGGTACGAACGGCGACATCTTGAGCTGTGTGATGCAGAGACCGTTCAAGAGCCCGATACCGCAGGCGCCAAGGAGACTAGCAACGATCGCCAAAGGGACAGGCCATCCATGAGTCAAAAGGGATGCGACGATGACTGCCGTCATACCCCAGATTGACCCTACAGATAAATCGATACCCCCAGTCAGGATGACACATGTCATGCCCATCGCTACGATGCCGACAAAGGAGAAATTTCGCGTGATGTTGGTAATGTTCTGGATGTCCCGGAACTGCGGGATGAAGATCGCCAAAACAAGAAGCATCAAAACCAGGGCACCGAGAATTCCGATCTCTCTTGGAAGCTGTACGGTTCTACGTGGCACCGCCTTCTCTGAATGGGAAGAGGTCGCCAAAGGCTGATCTGGGGAAGACATTGATAGGCTTCGAAGATTTTTTTTTGAAAATGAAAGAGAAATCCATCTGGCCCTTGGAAACGCCTATATAAATTACTCGGTCTTGGACATCGACCTCCAATCACCTGAGACATCTATGCGCTCCGCGCTTTGCCCATGTTCGAGATACAAAATGTCAGCCGCAGAAAGCTCTGTTTCGACACATTGCAATGAGTCACGCAGGTCGCCGACATTTTTCGGACCTACCAGTGGAAAAACAGGAAAGGGCTGACTTCGAAGATACCCCAGAACGACTTGCCCAACGGAGAGACCGTATTTGTGTTGAAGGTTGCGAACCCGCTCGAAACGATCTCGATTTTCCTGGTGATCGAAGAGGAGTCTCACTCGCGCGTCTGCCGGTGCCTGCATCAGCGTGTTCTGGTCCAAACGGCGGAAGTAACCGTTCGCCTGTGTTAGATAAGGAAAAGCGGCGACGCCGCGTTCGATGTGCCAGCGTGCGAACGACTCGTCGATGTAGTTCCAAGTTGGATCCGCTTGCGCCAGATTGACCTCAGCTAAGCTCCACATGTTCTGACTCGCAATGAAGCCTTTGACGCCAAGGCGCTGCGCTGTGAGATGTGCTTCTTCAGCTCGACTCTGGGACCAGTTTGAAAAGCCCGCGTATCTAATCTTTCCAGCTTGCCGAAAGCCTTCAAGTGTTTCAAGGATTTCCTCGACTGGGTAGCCGGGGGCGTCACGATGCAGCCAGTAAATATCAATGTAATCAACTCCTAATCGCTGGAGACGCCTTGGAGGTTTCAACAGCGATAGAAACACCTTCAGGGAACAACCAAATGCGTATCTAAAGAAAAGGGAAACCCACGAACCTTACCTGTCGAGTCCCCCAAAACAGAGGTATTTTATTTCTACGAATTCCTCGATGCCATAGTGAGAACCCTCCCGACCAAGCCCTGACTGTTTCACGCCCCCAAACGGCGCTACTTCATTCGATATCAAGCCCGTGTTGATGCCCACCATGCCGCATTCAAGGCGCTCGGCCGCACGCCAGATTCGCCCGATATCGCGGCTGTAGAAATAGCTGGCGAGGCCAAATTCTGTATCGTTAGCCATTTCGATCGCCTGCTCATCCGTGTGGAACCGAAACAGCGGCGCCAGTGGCCCAAAGGTTTCTTCTTTTGCGACCTTCATCTCCGGCGTAGCGTCCGCGAGAACAGTTGGCTCAAAGAATGTTTGACCGAGCACGTGCCTCTTGCCACCCAGAATCACGCGGCCGCCTTTTGACAGGGCATCCTGAATGTGCTCTTCCACTTTCGTTACCGCGGCTTCATCGATCAAAGGACCTTGTTGCACCCCAGGTTCAAATCCGTTGCCAACTTTAAGCTTCGCGACGGCGCCTGCTAGTTTCTCCGCAAAGGCATCATAAACGCCATCCTGGACGTAAAGCCGGTTCGCGCATACGCATGTTTGACCAGCATTGCGGTACTTGGAAATGATCGCCCCCTCGACCGCAGCTTCCAGATCGGCGTCATCGAAAACGATAAAAGGCGCATTTCCGCCGAGTTCCAGGGAAAGCTTCTTCACTGTGGAAGAACTTTGTTGCATCAGCAGTCGGCCAACCTCGGTCGAACCAGTAAAGGTTATTTTTTTTACATCCGGATTGGATGTTAATTCGCCGCCGATCTCCCTGGAACTCCCGGTCAAAACGTTAAAAACTCCCGCTGGAATCCCTGCACGTTCCGCCAACACCGCAAGCGCCAGAGCCGAATAGGGTGTCGAAGTTGCGGGCCTCGCGACCATTGTACATCCCGATGCCAAAGCGGGTCCGACTTTTCGGGCGATCATCGCAGCGGGAAAATTCCATGGTGTGATAGCGGCGCAGACTCCAATCGGCTGCTTGATCACGACAAGGCGCCGATCACTCCATGGAGACGGAATCGTGTCTCCATAAACTCGCTTAGCTTCCTCGCCGAACCATTCAATAAACGAAGCGGCATAGGCGACTTCACCCTTTGCCTCGGCAAGCGGTTTACCCTGCTCCGCAGTCATCAGCGCTCCGAGATCGTCGACGTTGGACATGGTCAAATCATGCCACAGTCGGAGAAGAGTGCTCCGTTCCTTGGCGGGTTTGCGACTCCAATCGATAAAGGCGTTCTTTGCCGCTTCGATTGCCCGCCGCGTTTCGTTCGCGGTCATCATGGGAACTGAACCCAGAGTCTCGCCGGTTGCGGGATTGTTAACTTTCACCGTCGCGCCGCTGTCAGCATCACACCAGCGGCCGCCGATGTAGGCCTGTTGGCGAAACAGATCCGGATCTTTCAAAAGCAAATTAGTAGTCATAAAAGTAGACAGGTTATTAGGGGGTTGATTGAATTATATCTTCACGTCGTCTGGCTCGCATGGAATTTGTAATTGTCCTTGCCTATTCTTTCAAACTACACAATCGGACCGGCGGATTTCACTTCTGCGCTTACTGCCGCCTCATACATTGCAAAATTTTTGATGAACAGAGCGGCTAGCTTTCTTGCGCTGGTCTCATAAGCCGCCTTGTCGGACCAGACGTTGCGCGGAACAAGAATTTCGTCCGGAACATTCGGGCATTGAGTCACGACATCCAAACCAAACACAGGGTCGCGCTGGGTTTCCGCATTGGCTAGCGCGCCCGAATGGATCGCGTCGATGATTGCTCGTGTATGCGCAAGCTTAATTCGTTTTCCCGTACCGTAGGCCCCGCCGCTCCAGCCGGTGTTCACCAGCCAGATACGAGTCCCATGCCGTTTCATCTTGGCTGCGAGCAGTTCAGCGTACTTGCTGGGATGCCAGACTAGAAATGGCCCGCCAAAACATGGAGAAAATGTCGCCGACGGCTCTTTGACGCCCATCTCCGTACCGGCGACCTTCGCCGTGTAGCCGCTGATGAAGTGATACATTGCCTGAGCCGGAGAGAGTGAGCTTACGGGAGGCAGCACTCCGAAGGCATCACAAGTCAGGAAGATAATGTCGGTGGGGTGGCCGGCAAGGCATGGGATCCTGGCGTTGCGGATGAATTCTATGGGATACGCCCCCCGGGTGTTTTCGGTTATGCTTATATTGCCGTAGTCCACCAGACGGTCCTCATCGAGTACAACGTTCTCAAGCACCGCCCCAAAGCGGAGCGCCTGGAAAATGTCAGGTTCGCTCTCGGGGGAAAGATTGACTGCTTTCGCGTAGCAGCCGCCTTCAATGTTGAAGACACCTTCGTCACTCCAGCAATGCTCATCATCGCCTATGAGGAGGCGCTTGGGGTCAGCGGAAAGCGTGGTTTTACCGGTGCCGCTGAGTCCGAAGAGAAGCGAAGAGCTTCCGGTGCTTCTGTCAGCCGTCGCCGAGCAATGCATCGAGAGCACGCCGCGTTTGGGAGCCACGTAATTCACCGCTGTAAACACGCCCTTTTTCATCTCCCCGGCATATTCGGTGCCGAGTATGACAAGCTCCTTGTCTTCCAGACTCAAGTCGACACTCGTCTTTGAACCCATGCCCGCCGTGAGGCGGTTCGCCGGAAATGCGCCGGCATTGTAGATAACAAATTCTGGCGCGCCGAAGTTCTCCAGCTCCTCCCTGGTGGGACGGATGAGCATGGTATGCATAAAAAGCGCATGATATGGCCGCGAACAGATAACGCGGACCTTGATGCGATATTTTGAGTCCCAGCCCGCAAAGCCATCAAAACAGTAAAGGCGCTCACGGCTGTTCAGATAATCTCTCGCACGCTCCCGATTTATGGCGAAAGTTTGAGGCTCAAGCGGGATATTGATTGGGCCCCACCAGACATCCTGCTCCGACTGGCTGTGTTTGACCACGCGCTTGTCCTTTGGCGAGCGGCCGGTCTTAACCCCTGAGTAGGCAACGAGCGCCCCGTTCTCGGCGATGTGGGCGTCCTTCTCATACAGAACGGCATGCTCATAAAGAGCGCTGGGCGACAAGTTGCGGTGAACCTCCTCAACGGTGAGTTCGTGTTCTTTCAGGTTAAATGCGTTCATATCTTCTGAATCTTCTTTGGTTCAAAAGCAACCTCTCGCGACCAGTTACCATCACACTAACTGACGAACTCTTGTTCATCGGAGTGCAGGCAAGCGCTCAGAATGACTCTTTGCCAACAGCTCGAGGCCAAAAAACAACTATTGTTTTGTCGAGACAGCCGGGCCAAGAATGGTCTCGGCTCCGGCTGCTCGTTTCGGCCCCCAGAGTTAAATATAGCTCGAGCCTTAACTGTTAGGCATTCGGCCATAACTTAGTTGGCTCTCCCCTGCTCTGCCGAATCTGCCTACCATCGAAATTTAAATCTCGGTAAGTTTCACTGAACGACCTTCCTTGAAACTTCGGCTTGCCGCCAAAGCAATCTTCAAAGACTCCACGGCGTCACCGGGTCCGGGAGTGGGTGTTTTGCCGTTTGAAACTGCATGGAAAAACGCCTCTAGTTCAGCTCGAAACGCGGGACCAAAACGATCCATAAAAAAATGGTAGTGGTCCAACCGATATCCATCCTTGTTATACTCGCGCAGAGGAGTCTTTGGTTCAGCTTGAATAACCATTTTACCATTTTCACCAAACACTTCGGTAACAATATCGTATCCATATACAGCTCGCCTTGAATTTTCCACCACTCCCAACGCGCCACTTGCGAACCGGAGTAGGGTCGTAGCAGTATCAATATCCCCAAATTCTTCGGCGTCAGGGTGGAACCTAACCGCCCCCCAGGCATTCACTTCAGTCACATCGCCCATTAGAAACCTTGCGATGTCAAATTCATGAATGGCTTGGTCAACAAACAGCCCCCCGCTGCTGGCGAGGTACTCCTTGGGCGGAGGAGCAGGGTCACGACCCACAGTACGAAACTGATCCAAGCGGCCCAGCACGCCCGCCTCAATCCGCCGCTTGGCTTCCGCGTACCCCGAGTCAAAACGGCGCTGGAAACCAATCTGAAACGCCACCCCTTTCTTAGTGACAGTGGCAAGTGCCTGTTGCGTTCTAGTAAGATCCAGCGCCACCGGTTTTTCGCAAAAGATGGCCTTGCCGGTTTCCGCGGCAGCTTCGATCAAGGCAGCGTGGGTATCGGTGGGCGTGCAGATGACGACGGCGTCAACATCGTTTCGATTTACCGCCTCCTCAGGTGAGGCAGTAACGTCTCTTGCGCGAACTAGAGAGCGAACGGCTTCTGCGCCTTCAATGCGCGGGTCGCATACTACTACCACTTCAACTTGCGGGAACGCCGCCAAATTTTTCGCATGCTCTTGGCCGATCCTCCCCGCACCCAATAAAGCTACGGCGATCCTGTCGTTTTTCATTCCAGCCTCTGTCTATTTCGTCTCCGGCTTTTTGCCCCTTTTCATCCCGCCGTACAACGTCTCGTAATTGTGGGTGTAGATCTCGATGATGTTGCCAAAAGGATCTTCGCAGTAGCACAGCCGGTATTCGTCTGTCGTGGAGTCAGTCCGCCAGATTTTTGACCGCTGGCGGCCGCCAGAGGAGGCGATGCGCCCGGCAAGGCCTTCGATGTCGGGATCGGTAACGCAGATGTGGAAAAAGCCGCTCTTCCAGTACTCCAACGGTGGATCGCGCCGCTCGTGCGGCGGATCAAGAAGCTGGAAAAGCTCAATACCGATCCCGTTGATCGAAACCATGTGGGCTTGAAGCAAGGCGTTGCAGTCCTGACCAAGCACATCGTGAACGTTTGAACCTGGATCGGTGGCACGCACCTCGATGGGGCCCATCAGCAGCGTAAAACCAAGCACTTCCCGGTACCAACGGATGGCGCGTTCGATGTCGGCCACGCCGACGCCGAGGTGGTTTACGGCCCTAGGATAAGCTGGCGTGTTGGATACCTTGCTATTTTCCATTTTTTTATAGTTATTTTCGGTGAAGCTGGTCCGGCTGCGCTGAACAACTATCTCGGGAATGTTTGAAAACCGATCACCCTTGCACCAATCCTGTGCCTGGCTGCCGCAAAACTAGGGCAATCGATCCGATTTATCGTTTTTCTCGCAACTCATTGTCTAGTTGCAAATCTCGTCAAAGTTCGATCCGCTACGCTCGCAAGCACAACAATGAGGCCGACGACGAGAATGTACCATTGGGGTTGGACGGCGAGGAGGATGAGAAAACTCTGGATGCCACGGAGCATAAAGGCTCCAAACAATGTTCCAAGGAGCGATATTCGGCCGCCAGTTAAATGGCATCCTCCGAGAACCGCAGCGGCAATTGCCGAAAGTTCCATTGTTGCGCCGAAACTGCCGTCCGCATAGCCGATGAAAGCGGCATCTAACACGCCGGCAAACGCCGCCAGCACTCCGCTAACGACAAAGACTCCAAATTTTATTTTGGTAACGGATACACCTCGGGAAAAGCTTGAAGCCGCATCTCCGCCGACAGCCAGGATTCGATTTCCAACAGGGGTCTCGAAGACTATCATTTGAAGCACGACGAGGACAATGAGGGCCCAAATCGCCGCCACGTTGACCCCGGCGATATTGCCGCCGCCCACTGTGTTATAGATGAAGTCCTGTCGAACTGCGTCAGTGGCAGCGAAAGAAAAGCCGGAGGTGGCGGCATAACCAATTCCCTGAAACAGAAAGAGCGTCCCCAGAGTGACAAGCAGGGATGGAAGACCAAGCAATACAACAAAAACACCATTCAACGTGCCGATAACTATCCCGCATACGATGGCGGCAAGCAGGGCCAGACCGCTCCCCACCATCGGCGCTAGGCCCAGAAACGTCAGGGCACCGATTCCAGAGACCGATCCAACGGAGATATCGATTTCTCCCGTCGCGATGACCATTGCTTCTCCAAACGCCATAATCGCCAGTACCGCAGTGACCTGCGATACGGATTGCAGGTTGCCAATCGATACCCATCTCCCCTGGGTTATGACCGCAAAGGCCAGAGAAATCAGAATCACAAGGCCGATTGTGATCCCTTCCGGGTGTCTCCGTACGGTATTTCTAATGGAAGGGCTCATGCAACTTTTGGTCCTTTCGACGGCGCCCGGCCACCGTCGCGGATAATTCCCTCTAAAGCTTCGGCGCTCATCGCGTCGCGCGGCACATCCGTAACCTTGCGGCCGTTTTCCATAATAACGATCCGGTCCGCAATCCGATGAATTTGGAAGATATCGTGCGTGATATAAATCACCAGAAGCCCCTGCTGCTTCAGTTGCACTGCTAACTCATTGACGTGTGCGCGCTCGCGCACCGAAAGATGATTGGTGGGTTCATCCATGATGATAACCCGATTGCGAAAGGTAACTGCCCTGGCGATTTTGAATGTCTGCTTTTCGCCTCCCGAGAGCAGCGCGATCTCATCATCCACGTCAACCGTGTCCCGCAACCCGAACTCATGGACCACCTTTGCGCTGGCCTCGCGAATCTTTTTCTTGTCCAGAAATGGCAGGCCAAAGATACGCTTTACCGGTTCTCGCCCCAGAAAATAGTTACGTCCTACCGACAGGTTGTCGCATATTCCAATCGTTTGCTGGATGCATTCCAGTCCTAAGTCCATGGCTTTCTTGGGATGGAACTTCGTTAGTCTTTCCCCATCAAAATAGACTTCACCGGAGGTAGGGGGGTTAATGCCCGAGATAATTCGAATCAAGGTCGTCTTGCCCGCTCCGTTGTCTCCTACCAGACCAACCAACTCGCCTTGGAAAAAATCGACGCTGACATCGGTAAGCGCCTGAAAGTTTCCATAGGAAAGGGAAACGTTCCTAATGCTGATCAGCGGCTTCTTTGAGTCAGCCGCTCCATCTGTTTTCGCCATAAGATTCAGTCCTTTATGTTAACTGCACAGCAGAGAAAATTGTCAGGCAGCTTTGAGCCTCTTTGCCAGGAGGGTATTGATAGTCACGACCACAAGAAGAGCGATCCCGACAAACGAAATGTACCAGGAAGGCGGAGCACCAAGCGCGATCATCTCGGAGCGAACTGCAGTTAAGAAGAAAGCGCCCAGAATGGTTCCAAGAATGGTCCCTCTCCCTCCGGTAAGGAGGGTGCCTCCGACCACTACGGCGGCAATAGACTGCAGCTCCATCCCGGTTCCGAGGGAAACATTGGTCGAAGGATCATGGGCAAGGGTTACAACCGCCGACAATCCGGCGAAGAGCGAACACAGACAGAACGCCGAGGCTTTTATCCGATTGACTGGAACACCTTGAGACTCTGCGCTGGCCGGATCCCCGCCCAGGGCAAACAGGTGGTTCCCAAATCGCGTCTGATAAAGGGTAGTAGCGCAGAGAAAGGCGAGCAGCAGCAGCAGCAAGAATCCGTTCTCAATCCGGAGCCAGTGGCCGCCAAAGAATTGTGAAAGCCAGTTCTCCCGGGCGGCTTGCGGCGTACCCGCCACCGCGCCATGGGTCGTCACGTAAATCAGCCCTCGGTAAAAAAACAGGCCGCCAAGCGTGACGATCATCGAAGGAACTTTCCCGCGAATTACCACGACGGCGTTCACCAGCCCGATCAGTAGCGCTAAAAGCATTGCGACAATGAAGGACACAAGGACGCTAACATTACTGTTCTCCAAGCCTAGAAAGGTAATTCCCACGATTCCGTAAACGGAACCGACCGAGAGATCAATTTCGCGAATGAGGATCACGAACGTCTGTCCGATCGCCAGGAGACCCAGTATCGCTGTGTACTGGCCGATGTTGCTAATGGTACCCCAATTGAACCATTGCTGGGGATTCCACAGGCTGAACAGAGCAAATACAAAAATGCAGCCGGCGATAATCCCTATATCTGAACGCTTAACGAATCTCCGCATAGGGGTCTCCGACGATCGGTGAGGTTTCCTTGAACGCTCGCGGCAGGGGAAATATTACCGCGAAGGTCGCACCCAGTAACTAGTGCACTGTTACATTGATTGTTGATAGGCGGTTGCTGTAGAAAGAGGGGGTGTCTGAACGTATCGTGATTTCGCCGCCGGAGAGAAAAGTGCTGGAGAGTCGAGCCCGAACTCGGAGCGGAAGCGTGGCTGAGGCCA
>JBKPCS010000218.1:0-5284 GCA_046727495.1 bacterium
CTGGCTCAAGAAATAGTGGTTCCCATAGCGATGGAAAACAAGCTTGGTTTGGCTCGCCGACTTCGATGATCTGCACGAGTTGGATATCACCAGGTTCGTCGTCTTAGAGTTCAGATCACGGATGGCAATCGCTGTTCCCTGTTCGTCCATAGACTTCAGAGAGTATTCTCCGGCGGGCAGCGTGGCCCGGTTAACGGTGAAGCTGAAAGGCACCTTTGCCTTTACGTTGACGGTTTGGGCACTTGCAGCCATTGTCCCCAATAGAGCGAGCGCAGCAATTAACAAGTTTCTTTTCATTTTGTGTTCCTCTTTCCGGCTGAGTGCCGATTTTCTTGACTTACAAAGAGGAAAGCGTGAGCGCGGAAAAAGACCGCCACCTTTCGTAAAAATAATTGCAGAGCATCGTTAGCCTCGCCGCTGCGCTTGTTCCGCCGTGTTCCGCGTGTGGTGAATCAGGAGCTGAAAACCAAAGAGTACCAATGGGGGCAAGAGAAAGGTCGTCCAACGCAGGTTGGCGCACTCAGCTATAATTCAATGCATCCCCCGGTGAGGTGCTCAATGGGCAACGGTCCGGGCGAAGTCACGCAACTTCTACAGCAATGGCGGGCCGGAGATTCAGAGGCCGAGTCCGCACTCTTCGAGATGCTGCTGCCGGATCTGCGCAGAATTGCGGGCTGCTGCTTCCGCGGCGAACGTCCCGGCCATACACTCCAGCCCACTGCCCTGGTCAACGAAGCCTTCTTCCGGCTGGCTCGCGCGAAGAACATTGACTGGCAGGAACGCGGCCATTTCTTCGCTTTAGCTGCAAGGATCATGCGTCGCTATCTGATTGATCATGCCCGAGCGCAACCGAGCGTCTACTTTCTGCCCATGGACGGGTTCCCGGAGCGTTGTCTAGGTCGTCGCACGCCGCTGGAGCTGGCCATGACCGTGGATGACTTGCTCAACGAACTGGAAAAAGAGTCGGCCCAGCAGCGCGTCGTCGTGGAATTGAAGTTTTTTCTTGGCATGACGGATGAAGAAGCGGCGGATGCTCTGAACATCAAGCTGCATACGCTGCAGCGGGAGTGGCATCGGGCGCGACTGTGGCTGTATCAGCGATTAGCTGGCGAAAATGCACACCAGTCTTGAACAAGACGAGCGCATCATGAAGATCGTCTCGCAGGTCCGGCAGGAGTCGCCGGCCGAGCGCGAGCCGCTATTACGCCGGTTGTGTGAAACGGACTCCCGCCTGTACCGCGAGATTGCCGAGATGCTGAAGTGGGAAGAACGCATGGGCGGCTTCCTGCAGCAACCCCTGATCGCCCTCACTGAGGTAGGCCGCCCGTTTCGTCCTGGCGAAGTGATTGAAGACCGTTTCGAGATTGTGCGCGTAATCGGGGAAGGCGGGATGGGAGTGGTTTACGAAGCTATTGATCGCAAACGTAATCTGCGCATCGCGATTAAGTCGGCTAAGCCCGGTTTCCAGCGCCTGCTGTCGCCCGAATTGGAAGGCGCACTCAAAGTGCGTCATCCGAACGTCTGCCTCGTCAACCAGATTCACGCTACTAAGACGGACGCGGGCGAGGTTGACTTCCTCACGATGGAGTTTCTCCAGGGCGAAACCCTTTCCGCTCATCTGACGAAGAAAGGCAAGCTCGAACCACCCGCAGCTCTGGAGATTGCTCGTCAGCTATGTGCGGGAATATCGGAAGCACACCGCAGCGGAATCGTGCACGGCGATCTGAAAAGCAACAATGTCATTCTCTGCCCGGACGAGGCCGGACATTTGCGTCCTGTGATTACCGACTTCGGGCTGGCCACCGGCGCTAATCAAACGTCGGGTGTATGCGGAGGCACTCCCGACTACATGGCGCCCGAATTGTGGCAAGGACACAGACCATCGAAGGCTTCCGATATTTATGCCCTCGGTGTCATTCTCTATGAGATCGTCACCGGACGTTTGCCGTTCGACAGCAAATCGGTCGAGAATCGTGTGAAGCCTCCCCCGCCGAGTACCTTCGTAAAAGGCCTTGATCCGCGCTGGGACCGCGTGATCCTGGATTGGCTCAGCGATTCTCCTGAAGACCGTCCTAGTGCCGGCCAGGTCATCGCCAGCCTGGACAAACGACCCCTGCGAAAGGCCCCCCTGATAGCAGTGGTTCTTATCGTGAGCGCTGCACTGACGCCGCAGATACGCGACAGAGTGATAGACCAGTTCATGCCAGCCCACATGCGACTGGCGATACTTCCATTTCAGGGGCCTACAGACACAACCGCCATTGGCGAGGGCGCGTTGCAGGATGTCTCCGACCGTCTCCGCCACCTGCCGAGTGCGCGCCGCACACTCGTGGTGATCTCTCCTGATGCCGAACTAAGCAATAACGTGCAGACTTCGGAGCGAGCGGGCAAAATTCTGCATGCCACCCATGCCTTGCAGACATCAGTGCGCCGGGAGGCAGAAGACTATATCATCGAAGGGGCGGTCATTGACCTTGCGACTCAAGCCCACCTCCGAGATTTCTCAGCGCGCTATTCACGCGTGAACATCGGAGCTCTAGCTTCCGCCCTCGCCGGAGAAGTCTCACTGGCTTTGCGGCTGCACAGCGCAGCGGTTCCAGAAACTCTGTCTCCCGCGGCAACGGCTCCGTACGACAAGGGTCTCTACCTCTTACGGACCGACCGGCAAACCGTCGAAGATGCGATCGCGCTGTTCCAGGAAGCGGCGCGCCTGGACCCACGGTCCCCGCTGCCACCCGCGGCTCTGGTGGAAGCGCAGATGATCAAACACGACATCACCAGTGATCGTCATTCTATTGGCGAAGCCCGGAAGGCCTTGCGCGAAGCGGAGAGTCTGAATCCCGACTCTGCAAGAGTTCTCCTGGCTGCGGGCCTGCTGAATCAGGCGACCGGCCATGATGAAAAGGCGCTTGAAAATTACAACCGCGTGCAGGAACTGGAGCCGCACAACATAGATGCCTTTCTCCGCATCGCCAGCGTCTATGACAAATCTGATATGCCCGACAGGGCTGTTGCGGCTTATCAAAAGGCCATCGAACTCGACCCAGGATACTTCGAGCCTTACGAGGAACTAGGCCTCTTTTACTTTTATCGAGGCAGGTATCCAGAAGCAGTCGAGCAGTTTCAAAAAGCGGCCGAGAAAGCTCCGGGCGTGGTCGATGTCCACACCAGCCTCGGCAGTGTGTTATGTGATCTTGGCCGCTACGACGAGGCCGAACACGCACTGCTTTCGTCCTTGCAGCTTAGGGAGACCGCTCCCGCGCTAAACGATTTGGGCGCGCTTCGGGTGTATCAACATCGGGATGCGGAGGCGGTCCAGTACTTCAAACGCGCCATAGCGATCAAGCCGAACGACAACTTGTACCTGCTCAATCTGGGAGACGCCGAGAGGCGGCTGCATCAATATGGCAATGCTCGCGCGTCCTATCGCAAAGCTATGGATCTCGCGATGACTGATCTAAAAGGGAACCCCGGACTAAGCAGAATGCGTGCCTTCGTCGCTTACTTTGCGGCGCGGCTCGGCGACAAGAGAAGAGCCGAGGACGAAATCACGCAAGCACTGCAACTGTTGCCGGGCGACAACAAGATCGTCCGGCGAGCAGTCTTGACCTACGAGGCCCTGGGGCAACGAGAGAGAGCGCTGGGAGTTCTTGAGAGGGCTACCCCGGAGCTGCTTCGTGAGCTTGACCGTCAACCTGACCTGGCGGACTTTCGTCAGGATCCACGCTTTCAACAGTTAGTCAGCAAAAAGATGAACGGAGGGAATTAGACATGGCTACATCAAGAGCAACCCCACCCCCAGATCCAACACGGAAGGCCGATCACGTGATCTGGTTACATAAGGATCAACCTGCATCCGCGGATGCCGAAGCGAAGACGCCGTTAGACAAGATGGAGATGAAGGCCGGCGAGACAGTTCAATTCTCAAGCAAGGATGGTGATGTCAAAATCCAATTCACCGATGAATGGCCATTCGAAGGCGCAAAACATGAAATTTACAGCTCGGAGATCCTGACGCTCAAGAACGGTCCCAAAGCGAAATTCCAGTGCCAGATCAAGCCGCGGGGAACGAAGGACTTCCTTCCGGCATATTATGGTGGAGAAACGCAGCCTCGTACTCCGTAAATGAACTTGGGAATGCCCCAGCCTTGGCCCACCAGCAGGCTGGGTATAGTTTCAGGTTGCTTGAGGATAAGACCAGATGTTGGCCGCCTTTTCGAATCCTCCAACAACCGAGGTTGTCCCCAGCCTTCTCTCACTTGGAATTGCTGCGTTCTGTTTTGTAAAAGACTGACAACATTTTAGAGTTCATGATCGCCAACTTCGTCCCGTTTAAGGAGAGCGCGAAATCGTAGATAAATTCGTCGCCGATCTTGTCCAGAGGCTGGCGCCACGCGCCCGTCAGCAGGTGACGTGCAAGACGGCATTGGTATCGGCAGGTTGCCGCTTCAGCAGTGCAATGGCGCGGTCGGTCGGTAAAATGACCAGATCAATCTCGCGTCGCCGAGCTTCTTTTTTAACTTCTTCCATCACCGGAAGAGCACCAGTGCCAGTGCCGATCACGAGGCGATGACATTTCCAGGGTATCTTCTCCTCTATGGACAATGGCGTATGTCCGAAGGCATCGCGAAACTGTTTGGAAGGTCCCTTCTTGCGTTTGCGAACTTCGCCCCGGTCAATCACGACGTCGTGTTCATAGGTGGTGCCATCGATCTGAATAGATCCAAACGAGAATGATTCAAACTGCATAACCGCCCCCTCTAAATTACACCCCGGTGCGCAGCAGATCGAGTAGCGACCAACGCGGCTTCCAGCCTGCATCTGCGAAGCGAACAGAAGCTGGGTCGCGATCGAGCAGTGTCACGATGACCTCGGTGACTATTCGTCCAGCAACCGGGCCCAGCCGATCGCCGGATGAGGTGGCCTCCGCTTCACGCAGTATGTAGTACCAAAGGGGCGTTTCGCCGGCCCAACCGAGCGTACGCAGTCCGACTTGAACGCTGCTCAAGGGCGCGACGCCGAGATGACGCGCGACGGCTTCTCCTGATGGCAATCCTACGCCATGACCGCGCTGCAGATCGCGCACAGCAAGCGAGTGGTATTCCTCGATCGCAGTTTCGCCGGTGATGGCGAGGGGCAGGTAAATCAAACACCCAGGGAGCCGGCCATCAATTTTTTTTGCGCGTTGCGCTGTAGCGGTATGTGGAGCATCGAAGAGTAAAGTCCAATCCACACGCTGCTCGCGTGGAACCGGCCGGAAGCCAAGCAGGTTGGGAAAGAGCGG
>JBKPCS010000219.1:0-20267 GCA_046727495.1 bacterium
GGTGTGTGAAGTGGTGTGAGCGCTTCCCATCCTTTCGGGCAGGCCATCCCGAGGTTGACAGGATAAGCAGCTGCTGGACTCAGGTTGATCGCCTGGCTGTCTTTGAGATGAATTGTGAGACTGCAGCCTGTTGAACAAAAGCCGCATACCATGTCGGTCGCGTTGTCCGGAGCGAGGCGGGCCGGCACTTTGCCGAGACCAAACTTGGCGGGATGCAACACCAAATCTTGCGTTAGTTTACCATCCCATTTCCGTATGAATTGGTTCGCCTTTCTGACGAGCCTATGCTGCCGCACTTTTGCGGTGCTCCTTTTCATGATGCGATTCCTCCAGGCATCTTCTGGGGAATCACAGCTGTGAAAAAAAGGAAGCGCTCGAGCAGTTCGCCGAGCAGCACTAAAGGCAGGATTGCAATCGCGATGACCTGAGGGATCGTCCCTAATACAACCAGAATTGGCAGAATGACGCCGCCGACCGCGCCGCAAACAAACCGCGCAATAGAGGCTCGTTTCAATACGCCTGACATCAACAGCGCAGTGCGTTTCATGTCTGTCCACTCTCGGTCGTTCAGATGGGCAAATAGCACGAGCTCCCAAAGTAGTTTTACCGCGGTGGCAACAGCTAGAAATTCGCACAGCGAAGTCACAACATGTCGAAACGCGGTCTGTGAGAGGACGACTAGTGCTAACACATATGATAATGTTGTTATAAACAATATCGCTGCTGGACCCAGCAGGAGCATTGTTCCGATGAATTTCGGCGCAGTAATTCTCGTCCGCCAAAATGTTCGTCGTGTATCCCGATAAATCATCACCGAGCAAAACACGCCGGCCAGCCCGCTAACCGACACTGCAATTGCTAAGGTGTTCTGGGCCGGCAACGACGACAATTCCGGCACAAACGGAACACTGGCAAAGTTGTTCAACGCGGGTAGCCAGAATGAGCCGACGCAGATTAGTGCGAGCGCGGCAAACACACCAAACACTATGATCTCCCGGCTCAGCCAGGATGTTCTTAATCCCACAAAACAGCGCCATGCTTCGAGCGGTCGTCCAAGGTGAAGCGTGCTACCGCCAAGCCCGAGCAAGCCGAGCACGAGAGCGGCTAGCGAATGGAACGGCGTCATTCCCCCGATGGATTCGAACGGAAAGAACAGGCGCAAAATCGTTGCTGTACAAAACGCACCTACAGAGAGTTGCGTGAGCACGAGCATGAAGACAAGCGGCGGATGAGCATGCTCCTTTTTGTTCCGGTAGAAGTCAGCGGGCCGCATGTTGGGAGGCAGCATTTTACTGGTACGATACTGTGTAGTCGGCAGCGTATAGTCCGGGTCAGGCGATCCCGGCAAGAAACCGTCTTTTTCTTTCCAGCGTTGCGCCACCTGTTGCTTGTTAACGAGGGTAATAGCAATCGCTTCGTTAGGGCAGGCTTGCACGCATGCTGGCGCTTCTCCCGCGGCGAGCCGACCAGAGCACATGTCGCACTTGCGGACTATGCCTCGTTTCTTGGAGTACTGCGGCACGCCGTACGGACATTTCCAAAGGCAATATTGGCAGCCAATACACTGGTCATCGAGATGCCGGACGATTCCTGTGACAGGGTCCTTATGGTAGGCATTCACTGGACACCCGTTCAAACACGCGGGATCAACGCAGTGGTGACACGCGGTCGTGACGTACTGCTGTACCGGTTCGATTACTGTTCCGCCGAAAAGTGTGCCAACGTCTCGCCAGGTTTCGTCGTCGTCGAGCCCGTTCAGATTGTGGCACGCGGTCACGCACGCCTTACAACCGGTGCAGGCGTCAAGATCGACGGCAAACGCGTATTGCTCGCCCGGCGCCGGCGACGAGAGGGGAATCAACTCCTTATAATATTTCTGCTGGGGTGGCAGACCTTGGCGTTCATGCTTGCGGGAGAAGGTGGCAACCGGGGTCAGGAGCTGTTGATCCGCAAGCAAATCATCGATCAATGTGCGGCCTTCTCGCAGTTGCAAATTCTGCGGCAAATCAGTAGACATCGCGTTGATAGCGTTTGTCGGATTTGAGTTTCTGAATGTACTCGCTGGCCGCCTCTTCGGAGCGACCACCGGCAGCTTGCACAATTTTGTGCAAAGCCTTGTCTACGTCCTTGGCCATTCGGTTTGCGTCCCCGCACACGTAAAAATGGGCGCCTTGCTCAAGCCAGTTCCACAGTTCGCTCGCGTTCTCGAGCATCCGGTTCTGAACGTAAACTTTGAAATCTTGATCACGGGAGAACGCTGTATCGAGACGGGCTAACACGCCCTCCTGTTGCATCGATTCCAGTTCACCTTTGTAGAAAAAATCGCAGCGCGATCTCTGCGCTCCGAAAAACAGCCAGTTGGCGCCCTTGGCGCCGGTTGCACGGCGCTCTTGCAGAAACGCCCGGAATGGCGCAATACCGGTGCCGGGACCAACCATGATGATGGGTGTATCCCCGTTTGGTGGCAGCCGGAAATGTTTGGAGCTTTGAATGAAAACAGGTACGGGCGTATCTCTCCCGACACGCTCAGCTAAAAACGTCGAGCACACACCTTTGCGGTGCCGCCCGTGAATTTCATAGCGCACGGTGTCCACTGTCAGGTGAACCTCTTCTGGATGAGCCTTGAGGCTCGAGGCGATCGAATAGAGGCGCGGTTGAAGCTTCTTCAGCAGGCCGACAAATTGTGCCGGCGCGAAGCGCACGCGTGGCGATTCAGCGAGCAAGTCAATGACCTCGCGTCCCCACAAAAACTCGCTGAGCTCATTGTGCGCGTCCGCCTGAATCAGTTCCCGGAGGCGGCGATCAGCCGCTTCGTGTGTCGCTATCGATCTCACAAGATCCAGGTGTGGACCTCGAATTTGATACTCGCGCAGGAGCGCCAAGCGAATTGGCATCCCGGCGCTTTCAGGACCGTTGACTTCTTCTTCGCCGTCAAAACCTAGCGCTTGCAGAATCTCTTCCACCAGTTCAGGCGAATTTTCCGGCATGATGCCCAGCGCATCGCCCACTTCGTACGTCAGCCCTGAACCCTTCAGACAAATTTCATAGTGTCGCGTGTCTTTTTCCGAGTCTTCCCCTGTGAGTCTCCGGTTAACGAGCAGGCGAGCGGGAAAGGGGTTCTTGCGTGAGTAGCCGGCCGCCCTTTCTTCGGGCGGCGTTAGGGACGCTGGCGCGGTTCCGGTGCCATTGTCTGAGATATTAGCTGAGCCGTTAAGCGATGGTTCGCTTTCTTGGGAAAGACTTTCTTCCAGCGCTTTAAAGACGCCCTCCTGCCATTGCGCGGCTGGATCGTCGTACTCGACCGGGCAATCGATTCGCTCAAAGATACGTTTTGCGCCGAGTTCTTCGAGTTTGCGATCAACAGCTTTACCGAATCCGCAAAAGTTCGCATAGTTGGTGTCGCCCAGGGCGAGCACCGAGTACGTCAAGTGTGGCAACTTGAGGCCGTTACCATTGGCCAGCTTTTCCCAAAAGACGGCGGCGTTGTCCGGCGGATCCCCGTCGCCCCAAGTGCTCGTTATGATCACCACACACTTCTCTTTTGCGAGTGCTTCGGGCGACGTTTGCTCGAGCGCCGTGACAATTGTCTCATATCCGCGTTTCTGCGCTTCTCGACCGAACCTTTTTGCCAGCGATTCCGCATTACCGCTTTGTGAGCCGAACAGAACGTTAATCTGCGGCTTGAAGGCGACAGGTTGCGTCGCTGGTTGCTCAGGCGCTTCGGTGCGGCAAAATGCGCCGGCGAGAAAACCGTTCAGCCACGCGCGTTGTGCCGGCGTGAATGGTGCATCGTCAGGAATAAACGGAACTATTGGTGGTCGTGAGGCCATCTAATTCGAGAACATCTCCTGCAGCTCTTTTACGCTGTAGCGACGGGTGAATTGCGTGAAGCTTTCTCCACGGTCGCGCCTTTTGAGATATGTTTTGAGAATGCGTTCGAGCAAGGTGGGCAGCTCGTTGAATGGCACTCCTGTAAAGACTTGGCGTCCGATCCCTTGTTGCTCGCCGAAACCGCCGCCCAGAATGACGTGATACCCTTCGACGGTGTCTCCCGCCTGCTTCACTTTTGCGCCGAGCAATCCAATGTCGCCCATGTAATGCTGAGCGCACGAATTCGGGCACCCGGTGAGATGGATGTTGATCGGCTGATCGAGTCGTAATTTGCGTTCGAGGCAACGCGCTAATTCAACTGCCTGGCCTTTGGTGTTGGTCGACGCCCATTTGCAGCCGGTGTTGCCGGTGCAGGCCACGAGCCCGCCGGAGATTGTTGTTGTCTCGTAGTGTAATCTCATTCGGACGAGATTCTTTTTCACCGTCTCCACAAACCCGTCGGGCACGTTCGGGATGATGAGATTTTGCCAGACCGTGAGCCGCACTTCCCCTGAACCATAGTTTTGCGCGATGCTGGCAAGTCGATGCATTTGCTTGGAACTCATTCGACCGACCGGGATGACTACCCCGATGTAATTAACGCCGCGCTGCAATTGTTTGAACACACCGACGTGGCCGTGTGAGATCGGAGGGTGTCGCGGCTCGCACCGATCGAGAGGAAATCGCAACAAAGGAAACGCGAGTCTCTTTTCTGTTTCTTCGATGAATTTTGCGATACCCCACTTGTCGATGAGATACTTGAGTCGAGCCTTTTTACGATTGGTTCGATCGCCATTCTCGACAAACACACGAAGGATCGCTGCGGCGACAGCCACACATTCGCTGGGTTTGATCAGGATTCCGCTATCCTTGGCAAACTGCTGGTGGCCGGTGATTCCGGCGAGCTGCACACGGAAATAGACCCCGGGATCGACATCGTGGCCTTCCCCGACGCGTACTGCGACAAAGCCGATGTCGTTGGTATCCGCAACAACACTTACCGAACCTCCACCGTCGAACGCGATGTTGAATTTTCGCGGCAAATCGTACAAGTCGCGGTTGTTCAGGATGTAATGATGCAGCCCTTTTGCGAGGGGACGCGTGTCGATCAGCTCATCCCTGTCGATTCCAGCCGTTGGCGTCGCGGTAATGTTACGCACGTTGTCTACGCCCGAACCCCGCGCGGTAAGACCCAACTCCTGAAGCTTGAGCAAACATTTGACGATATGCCGAGGCCGGATTTCTCTGATCTGGATGTTCGCGCGTGTTGTAATGTCTGCGTAACCGCCGCCCCACTCTTCAGCCATTTCCGCGAGGCCGTTCAACTGTGTCCAGGTCAGCTCGCCGGCCGGAATGCGGCATCGCAACATGAACGAGTCCTGCGCCGGAGCGACGTAGAAGAGGCCGTGATAACGAAACCGAAACGTATCTTCTTTACCCGGAAATTTGTCGTCGTTCGCGTGGGCAATGAGTTTGTCCCAAACGTCGAGCCCGTGTTGTTCAAGCTTCCAGATCTCTTGCTCGCAAAGCTCTGAAACTGGCGTGCCGTAAACGGTTTTCTCCGCCTCTGGTTCCGGTTCGGCTGCCCGGTTTTCAATCCCTGCCGCGGCCACGTTCGTAATACGACCATCCGGCGTATGACCGGCAAACGGCCTCATGCCGCTGCAAGCCAGTCCAGCAAAGAACCCTTGCAGATATTCTTTTTGATGCGGGGTGAATTCGATGTCTGGAACAGAGTTGTTTGTCATCCTTCTCTAAGTCGCGTTTTTCAAATTCGAGCGTCCGCGAGTGCGCCCCAGGTCCTGCGCCATCTTGTCTTCACCATCCCGAGGCCGATGATCGCCAGAAAACAGAGTGTCGCGAATATTAGGAAACCGGGGAGATAGGAGCCGGTAAGTCCTTTGGAAAAGCCAAGCGAGCTTGCGAGATAAAAACCACCGAGGCCGCCACCTGCACCGACCAGTCCAGTCATCACTCCAAGGTCTCTTCCGAAACGCTGCGGGAGCAGTTGGAAAACGGCACCATTGGCCATTCCGAGCGAGCCTGAGGCCGTGGCGAAAAGAGCGAGGTTTAAGCTCAAATTGTGGACCAGCGTAGCAGCGATCAAAGCGAGTCCTGCGCCAAGATAGAATTGATAGAGCGACCGAATGCCGCCGATTCGATCTGCGGTCAATCCCCCAATCGGCCGGAGCAGGGCGCCAACAAAGGTGCAAAGAGCTGCCAGGTCACCGGCTTGGACAGGAGTCAGCCCAAACTCGCTTTTAAAATAGAGCACGTACGAGCTGGCCAGCCCAACGAATCCGCCGAAACTGATGGTGTAGTAAAAGCAAAACCAATGCGCATCCCGCTCTTTCAGTAGCGCCCAGTAGTCGGAAAGCTTCTTGCGCCTGACTTCGACTGCCGCTTCCTTGGAAAAGACTGCGTAACAGATCAAAACCAGCACCGCTGGCACAAGGGCAAAGCCGAAGACACTCCGCCAGCCGAAGGCTTCTGCCAGCCGTGGCGCGATCAGACTATCGAGGACCACGCCGATATTGCCCGCGCCAGCAAGACCCATAACGAAGCCCTGCATGCTCGAGGGATACCAGCGTCCCGCCTGTGGCAAAGCCACCGCAAAGCTCGCGCCAGCAAATCCCAGTATCAGCCCCATCAAGAGCGTGGCCTCATAGTTGGCCAGCCCAAGAGCCCAGGCGATCGTTAGTCCCGTGATGACAATAAGCTGCGCAATGATCCCTGTGTTCTTTGCGCCGATACGATCAACTTGTAGTCCAAGCAAGATCCGCAGGACCGCTCCAGACAGAATCGGCACCGCAACCATCAAACCTTTTTGCTCGGGCGAGAGTCGCAGCGTCTCGCCGATCTGTACGCCGAGTGGGCCGAGTACTGTCCAGACCATGAAACTAAAGTCGAAATACAAAAAGGCGGTAAACAGTGTCGGCCAATGTCCGGAGTTTTTGATGTCGGATAGCTTCATTTAGTTAGTCTAGCGATTGTTATTCCTGATCAGCCGGTTGGCTTTGTGAAAAATGTCGGAGCGAAAGAGCTCGGGGATGCTCTCGGGTGGGACGAGGTCTGGATCCTTGAGCGCTCCGCTCGCACTCATCTGTTGAAGCACCCATGCTCCTTTTTCCGCCGTCGGCTCATTCGCTCCGTGGCGCGAGAAGATATGGAAGTCCTTATCCTTCTCGATTCGACCGCAGCCGAAATCGAAGGTCCCGTTCATGCTCATCCTCAGCGCCGAGATTGGTGCATCCAAGTATTCGGGCTGCGCCAATGATTCCATCACGCGTTCGCGATTTTCCGGCCGGTCGCAAAACTCGCAGGCCTCTATCAGGGCAGCAACCAACGCGAGGTGGTCGGCTTCACGTTCCTCAGCGAAATCGCGACGAACCAAGAGGACCTTTTCCGGGTGTAACGGCGCCAGTTCAGCGCTGGTTGCGACACACCACCCTGCGCGACGCAAGACTGCCAGAGAATTCCATGGTTCGGTGACGCAGTATCCATCGAGGTTCCCGGCCCGCAGATTCGGAAACATTTGCGGCGGTGGCACGGTCGCAACTTGGACATCGACGTGCGGATCGATACCGGCTCTGCGCAGCCATTCGCAAAGAATGAAATTATGGGAGGAGAAAGGGAATGCTACGCCGAAGGTAAAGAGCCGCTTGCCGCGGGTGCGATCGACTTCGGCCTTCAGTGTCTTGCCGTCATGCACACCGCACTCGCGCAGCTCGTTGGAAAGAGTAATTGCGTTACCATGCAGGCTCAACACCATCGCCGTGACACAATCGGTTCGGATCGAGCCCAGACCGAAGCT
This sequence comes from bacterium, assembly GCA_046727495.1. Taxonomy (GTDB): domain Bacteria; phylum Verrucomicrobiota; class Verrucomicrobiia; order Chthoniobacterales; family JAFAMB01; genus JBKPBY01. The sequence continues at coordinate 7,685 of JBKPCS010000219.1, forward strand.
GCAGACAAAAACAAGTCCTGCCACAGCGTGTGCCGCGTCCAGTTCGCCGAAAATGATCTTGTCGCGAACGGTCGCCCAACCGATCTCGCGGCTGAGCTCGACATTCAGATTGTATTTTTCGAACAATCCGAGTTCGTGTGCCATGATGATCGGCGCGCAGTCGTTCAGCGGTACAAAACCAAGGCGCAACGGGCGAGTACGGCTACGCGCGCGTCTTTTCTGATAAAACCGGTTACTCATTTTGACCTGCCTCTGGCAGATGCAGGTCTTCTGTAGCGTTTGGGATGCTAGATTGGGTCTGCGGCCCGAAAAGTGCTTCTCGACTTTTTAATTAAAATGATGAATTTTTTTCATAATGGCTGCGGTGCTTGATAGCAGGCAGCTTCGCGCATTCTCTGTCCTGGCGCGCACGGGCAGTTTTACCCTAGCTGCACGTGAGCTCCACCTCACCCAATCAGCCATCAGCCATGCAATCAAAGCGCTGGAACAGGATGTCGGATGTCGGCTTTTAGACAGAATTGGCAAAAAAACGACACTGACCCAAGCGGGTGAACAGCTGCTTGTTCGCGCTCAAAAATTCTCCAGGAGATGGCCTTGGCGCGAGCGGAGCTGAAGGATCTGGGCCGGTGGGGAACTGGCCGGCTCCGTCTGGGTGCAACGACCGCAGCTTGCCAATACCTGTTACCGCCTGTGTTTCGCGAATTTAAAGAGAGCTTCCCCGGTTGCACGATATCAATCGAGCCTGGGGATACACCAAAGGCGATAAAGATGCTGCATGACAGGCAGATCGAGATCGCACTTGTACTCGAGCCACATGGTGAACCCTATCTCGAGTTCCGGCATCTTTTCACCGACCAGTTGCAATTTATTCTCAGCCCGCTCAATCCCTGGGCGCAGGCTGGCGCGGTCGACGAAGCGCAGATTCCGCGACAACGTTACATCCTGTATGAGAAGACCAGCTACACGGTTCAAATGATCCAGGACTACTTCCGAAAGAAAAACCAAGAACTGTTCACCTTCATTGAGCTTGGCAGCATGGAAGCGATCAAAGAACTGGTTAAGCTCAACCTGGGAGTCGGTATCTTAGCGCCTTGGATCGTGCAAAAAGAACTCGGGGAAAAATCACTGGTTGCTCTTCCGCTCGGACGAAAAAAACTTCTTCGAAAATGGGGAATCCTTCATTGGAAAGATCGTCGCCTGAGTTTGGCGGAAGAAACCTTCGTTGGCCTGTGCGGGTCCGTTACAGAACGTTTCCATTTCGAAAGGAGCACGCAACGCCCCAGATAGCCCTGTTCGCTCAGTCGGTCTCCAATGCATCCTGCATCGGGCTAACCCCGAAGAGCCGCTCGGGCAAAGGCCGAGCGGCGGTTTCGGCCCTTCGGGCGCATTTTTCAACGAAAAATGCGGGTTAGTGCGCCGCCGCCGAGCGCCCCTTTCAGCTTCATCGCCGCATAAAGAGTGGGACATGTTCCCATCGTTTGGCAAAAGGCCCGGCTGAAATGACTCAGACTGTTGTAGCCGACTTCAATCGCGACTTCGGAGACGTTGAATTTACCTGTAAGTAAAAGTTCACCGGCCTTTTCCATCCGAATTTTTCGCAAGTATTGGGGAACAGTCATTCCCGCTTCTTGTGAAAATAGCCGGCTCAAGTAGAAACTGCTGCAGCCTACTTCCCTGCCTAATTGTTCGAGAGTGGGCGGGTTCTCCAGGTCGCGGACCAAAATCCCTTTCACTTTGTCGACCCTTTCCCGCGCAACGCGCTTCTGGCGCATACAGAACATTTCTTCCTGGTCGTCTGCGACAAAAAGGACTTGAGATAAGACCTCCAGAACTTTCGCTCGGTACCAAATCGCCTGGCCGGCTTTTGGAACCGGCGGCTGGTTCAACATCGCCGAAAGAGTCTGTTGCGCCACAGTCATCGGTCTTGTTTCTGCCATCGGCTGATTCCTGCCGCCACCACCTAAAAAACTCTGGGCGACAGGTGAAAGCCCTTCTGGTTCAACCCCACCAAAGGAGGAGAGTAAAAAATCGCGTGATAACTCGATTGTGATAAACCGGTGTCTTACGCCGGGATTACGCTTCGCATTCAGATGATTCTCAATCTGGCAATAGACGCCAACAAAGTGTGGTTGCAGAGAGTAACGGGCCTTTTGATGAGAGATATCCGCGTCGCCTGCGAGATTGAGACAAATCTCGAGACTATCATCATGAAAACTCTGCGACCAATCGAATGATTTATTGACCTCAAAATCGTGCCACTCAACGCTGACTCCTTCGCGACGGAAGTCGCCATACATTTGTTGCCAGGTTCCTTGGATGCTTTTCCAGACTTTGGTCTCTGAATGTCGTTGTGATGTAAGTGCTACGGCCATTGGGACGAGCGGAAGAGTCGCGGGAGAGGGGAGAGATGTCAAGGAGGTGAGGGTGGGAGTGAGAGGTGAGAAGTGAGAAGTGAGAGGTGAGAGGTGAGAAGTGAGAAGGGAGGGAGGGGAGATGGTGTACTGATAGAGATGCAAGCAAATTCGCTGCGGCTAAGCCGCAGCTCAAAATAGCCTAGGGCGAAGCGCAGCGTAGCCCTAGGTCGGGTTACCCGTAAAATCGGGCGCACTGAAAGTGCGCCTCAACCTTGGCCATATTTCACCACTTCAAACGAATCTTCTGGACAATCAAAACATAAATACATAGCGTTTCTAACTAATCTGCAAACTGTCCCCACAATCTAAATCGATGCCCGAAAAAACAGTCCGTTTTTATGCCTCCAAAATTCGGCAACTACCTGTTCCGTAACCTGAAAGGACACACGCCTCCTTCGCTGGAGACGAAAATACAGTCGGAAGCATTAGGCGCTCTGGAGGAGCAAGAGATTATTTTGGGAAAGGAAGACATTGAACCAGACGATCCCAGTTCTTCAATTTTAGACTGGTCAAAGGTTGAGGGGGAGAAAATCGCGTTGCGGCTGAAGGATACCAATGGACTGATGAATGGACGGGTTACGGTTGAAGCGGCGACGTTACAGCGAATTTGTCCCTCACTTTTTTCAGCGCCACCCGCCAGCGGTCAAGTGCTGAAGCTTTCGCTGAAAAGTGTTGTGCTCCAAATCCAGGCTCACCTGAACAAAACGACCCAGGAATCGCCAAAAGCGGTTGGACCAGACTTTGATACACCCATCGCTCAGGTTGCTCGAGAGGATGAGGGATTCTTCAAACTTGAGCAATCAGCCAAGGCGGGGAGCGAACCGGCGAAAGAAAGTGAGCAAGATAAGCACGAGATTGTTGGACCAATGCTCACGCCCGCTGATCGACCTGCTTTCCCTTTAATTCGGGAAAAGCCGCGAACCGAAGAACGGATTTCACAGCCGGCCGCGCTAGAGGTCGGTCTTCCTTCGCCCGTAACCGGGAAACCGAAAAAGTTTGATCCATTTGCCGACCTTCCAAAGGTTGGACCGAGGCGTAACGCCGACAACGCCGACATCGCCGGGAACGAAGCGCGAGTCGGCAAGTTCGAAGCAGCAGCGGTTGACCGTCAAACGCAAGCCGGTGTGCCTGCGCCTCGCCACGCTGAGACCTTCCTTAAGCCTCTGCGCAGAATAGGCCTTGAACGTCTGCAGGAAATTTTCCTGACAGAGGATCTGCTCGACGCGCGCGAGGTCGCAAAATTATTGGCGCGTTTTCCAAAGGTGACAGGGGTACTAATAGTGTTGAATGACGGGAGCCTGGTGGGAGGAGAACTTCCCGGCGGTTACAACGGGCAAGAGGCGCTCGCCGCGCCAGCGCTATTGCGGGCAGCCAAGGAATTCAATGATCGGGTGCGAGGCGCGGATACCTCGGCGATCACTATCTTCGCAGATCAACCGCTGAGTATTTTCGGAAAGGGGAACGTTTGTATTGTGATTGCCCATGAGGGGCGAGGTCTGCTCCCCGGAATGCGAGAGCGGATCAGCGAAGTCGCGAGCGCACTTAACGCGCTGTATGCCTCCGAAGGAGCTAGCCCGAACGTTTAAACTGCCAGTGACTCCTCTTTTCTTCATTCTCTGGCTTATGGCTCAGGGTCGTTCGCATCAGATGGCCCTTTCGCGTCCGGCGGTCGCTATTTCTGCAGCAACATCCATCCGCGCCTCGAGTATCCTTCTCGATCGGTTGCCGCTCCACAGCACGGCGAAAATGACGCTGTTTTCGGCGTACGCGAACAAAGAGCAAGGAGAAGGCAAACAGGCCAACGAGTTGCGGGTCCGTTGTAAGACTGCCCGCGCTCTATGCAACATCGAGCCCTTCACTCCAATTGAAGCCATTGTTCAGGAAGACGTGGTCAGCGGAGCAGGAAATATTCTGATTCCAGCCGGATCTAAAGTGATCGGCCGCGGATATTGTGATGCCGAGGCTGGCCGTTTCCGGGGTCGGGGCAGATGGACTTTCTATGTTGCTGATCATCAGATAGCGGTTGACGGAACACTCTGGGATGCGTCGGGAAAAGAAGGGTTACCGGGAGACGAAAATGTCGCCGGCGCAGATCTGAACAGGATTAAGCAGGCGATCTACCGGGATGGCGTCTATTTTTACCTCCCGGGTGATACGCCCTTTATCCTTTCGCTTCGAAACAATGTTTCGGTCGACGATTTGCCGTCTGCTTTCGGGAACCACTGACTCGATCCACACGCCGGTACGCCCACACGCCGATACCCCGACACGCCCCTCAGATCCGTTTCTCAAAGCAGACCGCAGTCGGGTCGTCTTCGAACGGAGGAAAGTTCGGAATCCGATAGAATCCTGATTTTCCGTAGAGAGCAATTGATTCCGGCTGTTTCACACCGGTTTCCAAACGGATGATATCGTAGTCGCACTCCCGGGCGAAGTCTTGCAGCTCTTCCAAAATTCGCGTGGCGATCCCGTGTCCGCGCTGAAGGGGATTTACATACATTCGTTTGAGTTCTGCGATCGATTCATCGATCGGAACCAGCGCGCCACACCCCACGGCGACTCCCTCCAGGCGCGCAACGAGAAAAGTGCCCCTCGGATCGGTGAATAAAGCAGGATCCAGGACACCAACATCGGCAGGGGGGCGGTCGTAACGTTTCCTTACTTCGCTAACGAAAGCAGACAATAGTTCCTGAGCGTCTGCAGAAGTTGGATCTTCTTTCGCGATCGCAATCGTGTTCGCCGTGACTTGAGAAGTTTGTATTGGCATAAAGAAACAGTCTGAAGATTTCTCGAAGAGTTAATCGACGCCGGCCGTGTCGAACCCATCCAATACAACGCCTCTAAGAGGAGAAACTCAAGGCGCATTTATGGGAAGGGCTACGGTTATTGCCGATGGCTGAACCAAATTGCAACGTTGGTCGCACCCTACTCCTGACTCCTAGCTTCCTCCAACTACGCCTTATGAACCGCCTGGACCAAATGCGTCAGCGATTCCTTGGCGTCGCCGTAGAGCATTTCACAGTTCGGTTTGTAGAAGAGAGGGTTTTCCAACCCGGAGAATCCTTTGCCTTTGCCCCGCTTCAGAACGACAACAGCCTTTGCCCGATCTACTTCTAGGATGGGCATTCCAGCGATTGGACTTTTCGGATTGTCCCGCGCGTCCGGATTGACAACGTCATTTGCCCCGATCACGACTGCTACGTCTGTTGTCGCAAGATCAGGATTGATATGGTCAAGCTCGTAGAGCTGAGAGTAGGGGACATTTGCCTCCGCCAACAGGACATTCATGTGCCCGGGCATGCGACCCGCTACCGGGTGGATAGCGTACTTAACTGTCACACCTCGCTCCTCGAGCGTTTCGCCAAGCTCGCGTAACACGTGCTGGGCTTGCGCAGTTGCCATACCGTAGCCGGGAACAAACACGGCCTGACGCGCGTAGGCCAGACGGACCGCAACATCGTCGAGCGCGGCCTCTCGCATCTGGCCATCTACCCCGGCAGTGCTCGTTTCCGAAACACTGCCAAACGCGCCGAACAACACGTTTGTAATCGATCGATTCATCGCCTTACACATCACAATGGAAAGAATCAAACCGGATCCGCCGTCCAGAGTTCCCGCGATGATTAACACGTTGTTTGATATAGCGAATCCGGTCGCCGCGGAAGCGAGCCCGGCATATGAATTCAGAAGAGCGATCACGACAGGCATGTCCGCCGCTCCAATCGGCAATACCAAAAGAATCCCAAAAATGAAGGCCAGAACCAGCATCAGGTAAAAGAGGAACGCGGTTCCAGGATTGATCAGCAGACCGATAAAACAGGCGATTGTGACTCCGAGCAGCGACAAGTTGAAAACATTCTGTCCTTTGTAGGTAATCGGAGCGCCGGGCATTAGGCCCTGTAACTTGGAAAACGCTACAAGGCTGCCAGTCGTAGTCAGCGATCCGAGCAGCACCTCAAATCCGATCGCTCCCATCTTGAATTCACCAAGATGCGCGCCATGCAGATAATATTCGGAGATACCAACCAGTGACGCCGCAAGCGCGCCGAAAGCGTGAGAAAAAGCCGTTCGCTGAGGCATTGCTGTCATCGGAACCCAGACGCCTAAGATCGCCCCCAGCGTCGATCCGAGCAGCAGACCGGCAATAATCCACTCGTAGCTGACAATTTCCTCATGCAGGAGCGTTCCGACTATTGCCGCCAGCATACCAAACTCGGCGAGATGCATGCCCCGTCTAGCACTCTCCGGATGGCTCATCCCGCGCAAGCCAAGGATGAAAAGGATCGAGGCCAGGAAATAGGTAAACTCGATGAAGTAAGTCCTCATAACGGCGCTATTCGCGGGTCAGCGCTCTGCGATGCGTGATCCATTTTCCATGGCCCGCGATCCGTTCTCGAAATGGGTCTGGCATGATATTACTGTTCTTCTTTTTTTGGTGCCGGCGCCGACTTGCGCTTGAACATTCGCAGCATCCGATCGGTGATGACGAAGCCGCCTACGACGTTGGTCGTCGCGCAGGTAACGGCCACGAACCCAAGGATTGCGCTGACCAATGTCTGGTGAGCGCCGGCGGTGACTAATGAGCCTACCAGCGAGATTCCGGAAATCGCGTTGGTCGCCGACATTAACGGCGTATGAAGCAGCGGCGGCACACGCGAGATAACCTGGTAACCCAGAAAGGCCGCTAAAATGAAGACGTAGAATGTGGTGATGGGTGTCTCAGCAGGCATGGCAGGTGCGTCCGCCTTCGTCCGGCCATGGCCGGACTACGGCGCGACATGTTTTGGCGTTCCGACTTCGCCAAGGCTTCGTCGGATAGGTTCCCGTTTGGCAGAGCGGTTGCTTAGCTTTTGCTCTGATAAGCGTTTCTGACGGTCTCATTGCAGATCTGGTTACCGTGCGTAATGACGCACGCCTTCAGCAGTTCATGGTTGAGGTCGAGATTGAAATGGTTTGAATCCCAGAAGTGCTCGACCAATGCGCCAAGATTATTCGAGTACATTTCGCTAGCGTTTGCCGCTGCCCTTCCCGGTAGGTTCGCGAATCCAATCACTTTGACTCCGTTGATTTCGATCTCTTTGTCGAATTCCGAACACTCGACATTTCCTCCGGTTTCGATTGCGGTATCGACAACTACGGTACCGGGTTTCATCTGGCGAATCATCTCGGTTGTGACGATCACCGGAGCTTTCCTACCGAACACTTGAGCAGCAGTAATCACGACATCCGATTGAACGGCTCGGGCCGCCATGACCTCGCGCTGTTTGGCCAACTGCTCAGGCGTTAGGGCTTTGGCGTATCCTCCGGCCGTTTCTCCAGTCTCGCCCAGATCCGCTTTCACGAATTTGGCTCCTAGCGATTTGACCTGTTCTTCGACAACTGGTCGCGTGTCGAAAGCTTCGACGGTCGCTCCGAGCCTTCGCGCTGTAGCGATTGCCTGAAGCCCGGCAACTCCGACGCCGATCACCAGAACACGCAACGGCTTCACCGTGCCTGCAGGTGTCATCATCATTGGAAAGATCCGTTTGGAAGCCGCTGCCGCGACAGTCACAGCAACGTAACCGGCGAGATTTGCTTGGGAAGATAGCGCATCCATCTTCTGCGCGACGGCGATTCGCGGAATCATTTCCATGCTGATTGCGGTAACGCCGGTTTTTGCCAGCGTTTCAACCAGCGCGCGTTCATTAAATGGATCAAGGAAGCTGATATGGATTGCACCCGGTTTTAGCAGGTTCACCTCTTCCAGAGGCGGCTTGCGCAACCGTAAGATCAGATCTGCTTCGCCCAATGATTTGGCTCGGTCCGTGCTGATCTTTGCCCCAGCGGCCTGGTATTCGGCGTCAGCAAAATAGATTGAGGCGCCTATCCCTTGTTGAACTTCTACATCGGCTCCGAGCTTAACGAGCTTGGCCGCCGTTGCCGGAACCAACGGAGCTCGCGTTTCACCTGGATGACTCTCGGTCGGAGCGAATATCCGAAGCATGATAGGAGGGGAAAAAGAAAGTTGCATGCTTTTATCCTGATCGAAATACCAGGAGCAATGTTTTTTGATTTTATCGCACAACCCCATATTCCGTGGCAGCCGCACGAGGTCGCGATAAATCGCGACCCTACCGAGCGCGTGGCGTGGCGCATCTTCGGCAGGGCCGAGCTTTAGCTCGGCCTCGTGCGCGTGCCACGGAATATGGGATTGCTTAACCCGATCGCGGTCATCCCTTTCCAACCCTCGCGTTGACAAAACCGCGTTGTCTCGGAATACTTCTATAAGGTCTCCGTGAGCACATCTTTGTTTCCCCCAGCGGAAGGCGCAGTCAGAGCAGACCTGCGCCCAGAAAACATCCGCGATGCCGTAGTTCGGCTCGCCGGCAACTCACAAGATGGTATTCAGACAGCGGGCGCGTTGATGGCCCGGTTGGCTGGACGAAGCGATCACGAGGTCATGACGTACATGACCATTCCATCAACTATCTCCGGTGGTCCCTCTATTTTCCAAGTTCGTATCGGCTCCGGGGAAGTGCTTTCGGCCGGCGACGAAGCCGATTTTCTGGTCGCTTTCTATCAGCACAGTTACGAGGATCATATCGGGTTTTTGCGCGAAGGCGGCGTGTTGCTTTACGACACCGATCAAGTGCAGCCGAATCTGGACGATAAGCGATATGTCTATGCCGGGATCCCAATCACCGGACTAACGATCGAAGCGCTCGGCGGGACAGCTAAAGACAAAGGTAAAAACCTGTTCGTGCTCGGTTTGATCACAGCGATTTTTCATCTCGATGTCGACAAGTTGAGGTTGTTGGTTCGCGAACGGTTCGGCGGAAAAGATGAGAGCGTCGTGAATACAGCTCTTCTCGCTTTCCAGGCAGGGTACGCTTATCCAGTCGGAAATCTGCTTACTACCAGGTACCGGTTCGAGGTCCAGCCACGAATCACCGACCGAGATCAAGTTACCATGGACGGCAACCAAGCGCTCGCTTACGGCTTGATTGCGGCAGGCGTTCGATACGGTGCGGGGTATCCAATTACTCCCTGGTCAACCGTCATGGAGATTCTGCGAACGGAGTTCTCAAAATATGGCGGTCTATTTGTGCAAGCCGAGGACGAGCTTGCAGCGGTTTCGTTGGCGCTTGGCTTTTCTTACGCTGGTTATTTGTCGGTTACCGGCAGCGCTGGGCCGGGAATTTCTCTGAAGGCTGAAGCCGTCGGCTGGGCCTCCATGGCGGAAATTCCGTTGATTGTGATTAACGTTCAAAGAGGAGGGCCGAGCACTGGACTGCCGACGAACGTTGAACAGAGCGATCTCTACCAAGCCATATTTGGCGGCCATGGAGACAGCCCCCGAGTCGTTCTTGCGCCGTCGACAGTCGAGGACTGCTTCTATATCGCCCTCGAAGCCGCACGGATCGCGCGCAAGTACAGCACGCCCGTGTTCATCTTGAGCGACGGATCTCTCGCCACACGAATCGAAGCGTTTGATGAACCGGATCTAAAATCGCTCATGCAAGATCCGAAACCGGATCTCAGTCCGCGAACGAACGGTTACAAACCGTATCCGCTAGATCAAATCACTCGTCATGCGCCACCCGGCACGCGCATGTTGGAGGGTAAGTATCCAGTCGTGACCGGCCTGGAGCACGATGAAATGGGCCATCCGACTGGACGCCCGTCATTACATCTGGCGATGACTGCGAAGCGTCGCCGGAAGTTACAGGAATTGGCAAAAGAGATCCCCCTGCCCAAAGTCTTTGGTGAGAGCGAAGGCGACACATTAGTCGTCGGTTGGGGCTCAACCTACGGACCGATTCGCGAAGCGGTTGAGCGCGCGCGTGGCCTCGGAAAAAAGATATCTTCTGTACATTTGCGACATCTTCATCCGCTGCCGGAGGGCCTTGAATCGATTTTCGATCGTTTTGCAGACATCGCAGTAGTCGAAATGAACGATCAAGGCGTCTACGGATTCGGTCAGCTAGCCACCGTTTTGCGTGCGCGCTATTGTAATCCCAAGATCCGCAGCGTGACAAAGACGGATGGGTTAACCTTCAGGGTCAAAGAAGTTCTGCAAGGAGTAATACGATGAGCGAGGTGTCTGTTCCTTTGCCGGAGCGAGAGAAACTCACAAAGAAGGCGTTGACCGCGGACCATCCGACGTGGTGCCCCGGATGCGGGGATTTCGCCGTTCTAGCCGCATTTTACAAGATGCTAGAGAAACGGCAGCTGCCGCACGAAAACATTGTGACTTTGGCTGGTATCGGCTGTTCGTCGCGTTTTCCATACTTCATGAATACGCACGGCGCGCATTTCATCCACGGTCGCGCTGTACCGTTGGCGTCCGGTGTAAGTTTGGCGCGACCGGATCTGCATGTATTCTTGTTTGGCGGGGATGGGGACGGTTTCTCGATCGGCGGAAACCATTTGGATCACGGGGCGAGGAAAAACATCCGAATGACCTATGTCATAATGGATAATTTCGTCTATGGGTTGACGAAAAAACAGACCTCACCGACATCGCCGATTGGTTATCGGTCAAAAACGGATCCAACCGGAGTGATCGATCATCCGGTGAATCCGATCAAGAAACTGATCGCGGCTGGAGCCACATTCGTCGCGCGCACGCACGCCACGCAGATCAATCACATGATCCAGATCATGGAACGTGCGATGGATCACAATGGATTCTCTGTCGTTGAGTGCCTGTCGGAATGTATCGAGTTTTATCCGGGCGCATTCGACGCCGGCAACCCGCGCAAAGGAGGCGAGTTCAAGGTAATCGACGAAAAGAAGTGGGACGGAACTCCTGAAGATGAGTCACGTCACGATGTGACGAGTGAGATCGCCGCCTATCAGCTTGCCGATCTTCCTTTTCCCGGTCTATTCGGCGTTTTCTACGAAACTGATCGTCCGACCAAAAATGCGTTGGAAAAAAAATGGGTCGAAGCGACGCGATCAAAGCTTGGAGAACCTAGCGATATAGAGCTCCTTCAAAAAACGTTCGATCGAATGAAATGAGCGGTTCCGGGCGAAGCAGCCGAGGAAGCTCGGAACTCGGAACTCGGAACTCGAACCCCGGAACCCGAAACCCAATTGGTGAAAGCGTTACTTCTCATTGATCTGCAGAACGATTTCGTTGAGGGCGGCGCGCTTCCGGTTCCGGACGGAAAAGCGGTGATTCCGATTGCCAATACGGTCCAAACTGCGTTCGACCTTGTGGTTGGGACGCAGGATTGGCACCCGGCGGAGCATGGGAGCTTTGCAGCGAATCATCCAGGCAAGAAGCCAGGCGATCAAATCACGCTGGGTGGAATCCCACAAACACTCTGGCCGGTCCACTGTGTTCAAGGCACACACGGCGCAGACTTTGTGCCTGGCCTGGATCGTTCACGATGGGCAGCGGTATTCCAGAAGGGGACGAACCCGGAAATCGATAGCTATAGCGCTTTCTTTGACAACGGTCATAAACAAGCGACCGGCTTGGGAGACTTTCTGAAGAAGAAAGGCGTGACCGAGGTGGTCGTAATGGGTCTGGCAACTGACTATTGTGTGAAGTTCAGCGTGTTAGACGCGCTCCAGCTCGGCTTTCGCGCGGATGTTATACTCCCAGGTTGCCGCGGCGTAAATCTCCAGAAAGGCGACGTGCAACGCGCCATCGACGAGATGCGAGACGCAGGGGCCCGGATTGCCGGTCATTCATAAGCGGCCTATTCGTCATATAGGTCCTATACGTCTCCTATACGACCTATCTTCCTACAACGTCACCTTAACCCAACGCGGATCCGACTTCTCTTCCAGTCGCTCCCCCGAACCAAAAACCGCGAAGAGATATGCATGGTGAATTTCGTCTTGTATAATCAGCCGGTTACGGAGACGTGCCTCGCGGGTTGCGCCAATTTTTTCCGCCACGTTTTGATCGGCGAAGTTGCGTTCAGCGATAACTATTTCGATTCGGACGAGACCCAATCGCGATAATCCAAAATCCACCAGCGCCCGAACTGCGGGTGATGCATCTTTATTTCGTCGAGAGGTTCGTACCCAGAAAGAAAGCTCGCCGAGACGATTGCGAATGTGATGAAGACTGCAGCAGCCGACAAGTTCACCGGTTGTTGCATCGGTGATTGCGAAATCGAATGAGCGCTTCTGGAACCGTGCTTGTTCGCGGCTCTCTAACCAGCTTCGGC
>JBKPCS010000220.1:0-12983 GCA_046727495.1 bacterium
GCGCGTGCCCACGGCCCGGTGTGCCGGCGGCAGGGCCTGCCGCCCTACACAATCCATGAATCAGAAAACATTCCTTGCCATTTATGAGCGGCTTGAGTCCTTGATCGAGAAACTCCCTGGGCCGCTGCAAAACGCGATCAAGGGCGAGTTGCGACCGATCAAACAGACCTTCTTGGCCCAGCGCCTGGCAAGACTGGTCATCGTCGGTCAATCCAGCTTTGATATTTCCGGCTTGTTTTCCGGCTTGCTCGGAAACGATCTGCGGATGTTCGATTCGCAATCGAGTGTCGGCTGGGTTACTTACCAGCTCCGCGGCAAGGGAGGGTTCAGGGTACTGGACGCGCGACGCCTGAATGACACCAGCCTTAGCTGGAAAACATTAGGGGAAGCGATCAATGCAGAAAGCCCCGATCTGTTTTTGTTCGTAGTCAACGATGATATGCCCAAAGAGCTTGGCTTGGAATGTGAGCAGACAGCTCGCTTACTTGAACTCGCCGAACAAAAACACCAGTCCAAAGCGGGCTTAATCGGGATTTTTGACGGTCCAGAAACCAATGCAGCGGGTCGCCTACTCGACCTGCAGGCCTGGCTCAATGCACAACCCAAATTAGCCAGTCATTTCGTTAAAGCGCTGGCGGTCTCTTCTTTTGTCCGTTTCCGCGTTGATGGATCGATTGATCCGGATCGAGACGAGAGACGCAACTTAGACGTCCTTGGCGAGCTGATTGTACGGGAGCTTCCTGAAGAGGCGCAGATCGATATGGCGCGCCTGGTCGAGGCAAAGAACGTGCAATCCGAGATTGCCGGCCGCCTGGTTCGTTCGATCACCACAATCTGCGCTGCCATCGGGGCGCAGCCGATTCCGTTAGCCGACTTCCCGATTTTGACCGGCCTTCAGGTTGCCATGGTCTCAGGCATCATTCACATCAGTGGTCGCGAGCTAGGCGTAAAAACGGCCACAGAATTCTTTGGCGCATTGGGCGCTAACATAGGGCTTGGCATGATTCTGCGCGAGGCGGCAAGAGCCGGAATAAAGTTCCTGCCTGGGTGGGGAAATGCTATTTCTGGCGGTATCGCCGCAGCGGGTACCTACGCTGTCGGAAGATCGGCTGTCGCATATTTTGTCGAGGGACTTTCTCTTGCCGAAGCGCGTAAAATCTTCCGTCGGCGCGAGCTGCCCAAACGGTGAATAACTTGTGAACAACCTGATCAGAATCAGGTAGAAGATGACAAGAAATCAGGGCTGAGCAAAACGCGTGCCGTGAAGTTATCTGAAATCATGTCAACATTGGAAGCACTCGGAGCTTCTCCGCGTAAGTCGTTTGGGCAGAACTTCTTACATGATGAAAACCTTGCGCGACGCATCGTCGAATATCTCGAACTGTCGCCCAGGGACCATGTGATTGAGATCGGGCCCGGGCTTGGTGCGTTGACGGAGGAAATTGTTCGCCGCAGGGTGTCGGCAACTCTCCTCGAGAAGGACCGCTTGTTCGCAGATTTTCTTCGCCAGAAGTTCTCGGGAAGCGATACCGAGGTCATTGAAGGGGATGCCCTTTGCTACGACGCCCGGAACGCATTTCTGCTGCGACCGGTGAAGGTGCTGGGGAACTTGCCGTACTACATGTCATCGCAGCTGATCTTTCACTTTTGCGCTGAGCCTTCTCCTTTCGACCGGATGGTTTTCACGCTGCAGAAAGAGATGGCGGACCGGCTCGCCGCGGGACCCGGTTCAAAGGATTATGGTAGCGTCAGCATCATAATTCAAAGCCGCTGGAGCGTGGAGAAGCTCCGGACGTTGCCTCCTTCGGTTTTTGTGCCCCGGCCACAAGTTGATTCGGTGGTAATTTTGCTTACGCCTCGACCGCTGGACGAACTGACTGATTGCCAAAAACTAGGGCAGCTCGTGAAACTTGGTTTTTCCGAGAGACGCAAACAACTGCGCAAGCTGTTAGCGAGGGAAGGCGATGTTGAGGCGGCTTTGGAGTCCCTGCATTTGCCGGCAACGGCGCGAGCCGAAGAGCTGTCGCTACAGCAATGGAAAAAACTGACCAATTTGCTGGCGCCTCTGCGGGTTAAGGGAACCGACCAGCAAGAACTCTTAGCGGTTGTGGATGCGGACGATCGTCCGGCTGAACCAAGAGACCGCGTGACCATCCATCGCGACGGGTTGTTGCACCGTGCAGTTCACATTTTCATTTTGAATAGAGAGGGCGACCTCTTCCTGCAGAAACGATCACATCGAAAGGATCGTTTTCCGGATCGTTGGGATTCAAGCGCGGCCGGACACGTCGATGCGGGCGAATCCTACAACGACTGCGCGCATCGGGAATTGAAAGAAGAATTAGGAATCGCCGTCAGCTTGGTCGAATGCGGGCGAGTTCCAGCCTCCGCGCGTACCGACCAAGAGTTCATCTCGATCTACAGCGGTATTCACGAAGGCCCGCTCTCGTGGAATCCTTATGAGATAGAAACTGGGGGCTTTTTCAGATTGGAAATGATCGATCGCTGGATCGAGGAACGGCCCGCAGATTTTGCTGATGGATTTCTGGAGTGTTATAGAACGGTTCGCAAGCAACTAGGGCAGGTACGGGAATTAGCCCTTCCCAATTCGGAATAGATAAAAGGAATGGAAAGCGACAATAACGATCAAATCAGCGACCGGATCAGGATTCGCGAGGTCAAACTTCTTTCGAATGACTGGTATACCCTGAAGAAAACCACCTTCGATTTTCGTCGAAAAGACGGTTCATGGCAGACCTTGAACCGGGAGACCTACGATCGCGGCAATGGCGCCACAATCCTTTTGTACAACCGAAATAAACGGACGGTGGTGCTGACTCGCCAATTTCGATTCCCGGCATATGTGAACGGTCATAAGGAAGGTTTCTTGATTGAGGCGTGCGCCGGCTTACTGGATGCAGACGATCCGGAGACGGCAATACGAAGAGAGACAGAGGAAGAGACCGGATACCGGCTTGGCCCAGTCCGCAAAGCGTTTGAGATATACATGAGTCCGGGATCAGTGACAGAAAAGTTATACTTCTTCATTGCGGAGTATGACCCGGATTCCAGGCATCACGACGGCGGAGGCGATCCGAGCGATGGAGAAGAGATTGAAGTGCTTGAGCTTGGGATAGATCAAGCGCTCGAAATGATCCATTCCGGCGCGATCAAAGACGGCAAAACCATCATTCTGCTCCAGTACGTAAAACTCAAAGGGCTTATACCGTAGGAAAACAAGACGAACGCCGACACGCCGACACGCCGACACGCCGATACGCCGATACGCCGATACGCCGATACGCCGATACGCCGATACGCCGACACGCCGATACGCCGATACGCCGATGCATACCCTTCTGGGCTTCTCCCGTTTGTTATCTTTGCGTTCTTCGGTTCAATTCTGTCTCAGTTTTTAGTGCGCTTGCGCCGCTGAATCCGCCGCTTTCGGAGTCTCTTCTTTTTCTGACGCCTCAATCGTCGCTTCCCATTCGGTATCAGATTCTATCGAGACAGCGCCTCTCTTTTTTGCCCAGTCGGCAAACCCGGGAGGTGCATTCTTAATGCCGAGAATATTTGCTAGCTTGATATTCGCGATCTGCTCCCAAGCGACACCGTTGAGATTCGCCTCTCGTAGATCCGCCTTTGCCAGATTAGCTCCCTCCAGGCGCGCTCGGCTGAGATTCGCGCTCATCAGATCGCTATCTTCCAGATTTGCGTTCTCCAGATCGGCACGTTCAAACGTGGCGTTGCGGAAATTTGCCGAACTAAGATCCGAAAAATTGAATCGTGTTTTTGCCATTTTGGCATTTCGCGCGTCTACCGCATGAAAGTTGGCACGTGAGAGATCGGCGTCGGTTAGATCGATGCCCTGAAGAAATGCACCGCTTACGTCCACGCCGACTAGCGGCACTTTGTCTGCGTGCAACGATTCCAAAGCTTCTATTCGTCCTCCGCTTCCTCCCTTTGACTGTGCCGAGTTAATCACCTGCCAGGCTTGATAATGCTTTTGCTTCAATCGGCTATTGCTTTCCATGAAATAAGAGATGACTGCAACCAGGATTGAAAGTGTGCCGACATATTCCAGTACCTCAAGAAACGCCCACCCACTGAGCACGAAAGCGATCCAAGCGAAAACCCATTCCAGTGCAAAGCACGGTACAAGCCATCCAGATTTCGCTCGTGCTCGACGCGAAGCGAAAGATTCCGGGCGGGCTCTCCGCTTGAAGACAGGCATAGACGCGATAGTAAGAGCTGCTCCGCGAGAATGACAGCTTCATTCAAGCGAGAGCAACCTCTGGTAGGAGGAGAACCTGGCAGCGCCTATTCCAGCTCGAAACGAGAAACATCCGTCTCAAAATGAGAGCATTCTTCTCAAAATGAGAATTTCAACGTGCGAGAGCCCGAGCCTTACGCTTAACCCGCCGGGGACGCCGACATCGCCTTGATCGCCGAAAACTGAAAACCGAAAACTGAAAACCGAAAACAACTACCACTCAGGCCACATGGCGTGTCTGTCCCCCTTCGACGCCATGAATGTGACCGGTTGCCGGCGGAATGAGGAGACAAGTTGGGAGTTGTTTTTTAGGTGGGGGTCAGTTATCGGCTCAGGAGATGGATGGCGTTTTAATCACTTTCGAAGGAGGAGAGGCTTGCGGGAAGTCGACCCAGGTTTCGCGGTTGGAACGCAGATTGGCGGGCTTAAGCAGAAAGGTTATCGCCGTTCATGAACCTGGATTTACCGAGATCGGCCAGTCAATTCGGCATTTGTTGTTGCACGCTAAAGAGGCTCGGATGATCCGACCCGAGACAGAGCTGCTTTTGTTTGCGGCAAGCCGAGCGCAGCTCGTAGCCGAGGTGATTCGTCCGGCGCTAAAAGAGGGGACGATCGTGATATCCGACCGGTTCATCGATTCGACGACGGTTTATCAAGGTCATGGGCGCGGACTGGATTTGAAATTCGTTGAGGCTCTCAACCAGTTCGTCGTGCAGGAGTGTCGGCCGCGCAGAACTATCTTCCTTGATTTAGATGTCGACACCGCCCGAAAAAGGGAGATGCGCCGAGTACGGCCTGTAGGCTCTGCCGATAGAATGGAGCAGTTACCAGACGATTTCTTTGAGACGGTCAGGCGCGGCTACCTTGAAATTGCATCAAAAGAACCCGAACGAGTTAAGATTGTGGACGCTGCACCCCCGCCCGATGAGGTCGAACGAATGGTCTGGGCCGAGCTTGAGGATATTTTCCGCTGACGATGGCTTTTTCTGCTGAGCAGGCGCTCGAATATTTGATCCGTGCTAATGCGAGCAATCGCCTAGCCCATGCTTTCTTATTTTCTGGACCGGCGGGCAGCGGTAAGAATCGACTCGCCACTGAGTTCTTTTATGCCGTTAACGGAAAGGAGACGACTCTCGCGGACTTTCATTCTGTAGAACCGGAATCAAAATCACGAAGGATCATAGTCGACCAGATTCGAAGATTAGAGAGTTCGTTGCGGATGCGGTCAACGAGTGCCCGGACAAAGTTTGGGGTCATTTACGAAGCGGACCGGCTGATGCCTCAAGCTTCGAATGCGTTTCTCAAGACGTTGGAGGAACCTCCGGACCATTCCATTCTAATATTAATCACTCAGATTCCCGATGCCCTCCTGGAAACGATCCTCTCCCGTTGTATCAGAATCTCTCTTTTATCGCCGGAGCTTCGGGTTCGGACCGCGGAAGAGATCGAGCTCTTGGACTCGATTACGAAAATTGTATCCGAGGAAGGGTTCTCTATCGCAACAGCGCTTCGACTTGCACGCGCTTTCCAGGAAATCCTTGCCCGCGCTCGAGCTCATGTGGAAAAAGAACACGAGGAAGCTATCCAGAAAAACAGGGCGCTTTACAAACAAACGACAGATGGATCGTGGATAGAGGAAG
Organism: bacterium; assembly: GCA_046727495.1. Lineage (GTDB taxonomy): Bacteria > Verrucomicrobiota > Verrucomicrobiia > Chthoniobacterales > JAFAMB01 > JBKPBY01. Next base: position 5,917 of record JBKPCS010000220.1, read on the forward strand.
AAGAGAAGCGGCTCGCAGTTTTAACGGAGAGCCAATACGTAAAACTGCGGACCGCCCTGGTTGAGGCGATCATCGAATGGTTTGGAAGCGCAATCATTTTTCAGCAAAGCGGGGAGGCGAGTGGTAGCGCTGAATATTCTATGGCTTCGCGCGACTTGGCTGCCCGCGTAAGTCCCGAGGAATCAATGAGGAGGCTGGCCGGTCTCCGCTCGCTGGCCGACCACCTTTCCAGAAACGTCCAGGAAGCTTTAGCCATAGAGGTCGCTTTCATTGAGTCGTTCGGTCCGGAACATCTCCTGAAAAAGTCCAGAAAGTAAGCGCGAAATCGAACGCCGCCACGCCAATGTAAAATTATGTTCCGATAAGCTAGAGGCTCACCGCTTTTGCAACGATAGAATCGTTTCGAATTCGGTCTTTGAGAGCGGTTGTACAGAGAGCCGGGATTGCTTGAGCAACGGAATATTAGCTAGCTTCGGTTCGGCCTTGATTTGATTAAGTGCGATCGGCGGACTTATGGTTTCGACCGGCGTTAGCTCTACCGCTGACCAGTCTCCCTCTGCGGCAGTAGGATCAGGGAAAGCCTCCTTGGTAACCTTGGCAACCCCGACCACCGCCTTTCCGTTGACGCTGTGATAGTAAAAAACGCTATCGCCGATTTTCATTGAGCGCAGATTATTCCTCGCCTGAAAATTCCGCACCCCCGTCCAATCGGTTTTGCCGTCCGAAACGAATTGGTCCCACGAATAAGCGGTCGGCTCCTGTTTGACCAGCCAGTGTTGCGACATGGAGGATCCGTAACATAGGAAGGTTGCTTTGTCAGCGCGGAAAGACCGACGAAAATCGGCGCTTTTCTCGCTAGGCGAATCCACGATTTCCGGGTAGTGAATACCAAAGACACACCGCTATTTCCTTTGCCATGCAACTGTTCCTTTTACGCCATGCTGAGGCAGAGGCCCAAGCTACCACTGACGAGGAACGGCCGTTAACGGCCAAAGGGGTCAAACAAGCCAAGAGCATGGGCCGTTTTTGTTACGAGCAGCAGATCGCTCCTCGACGAATTCTTTGTAGTCCTTTGGTTCGCGCCGAGGATACGGCAGTGCTGGTCGCCCGAGAGTTGCGTATGACGGACAATGTTCAAGTCGAAGACTTCCTGCGTGCGGGAATGAGCCCGCAGCAGGCGCTATCGGGACTTGAGAAATATCATGAAAGAGCGAGCGTCATGCTCGTGGGGCACGAACCTGATCTGAGCGAATTGGCTGGCTGCTTAATCGGGACCCGAGGCGAAAATATTCACTTCAGAAAAGCCGCTTTACTCCAGATTTCATTGCAGAAACTACAGCCGGGGGCGGGTTCACTTGAACTATTCATTCCGGTAAAGCTTGTATGAAGCCTGAGATTGTTCGCACAAAATCTTTTGCGGAAGACGCTGCTGCTTTTATTGCGAGCTCGGCAGAAGAAGCGATCGATGAGCGCGGATGTTTTCGCGTGGCTTTGAGTGGTGGTAACACGCCGCGCCAAGTGTACCAGGCGTTGGCTCTGGCAGATACCCATTGGTCGAAATGGATCGTCACTTTTGGCGACGAACGTTGTGTCCCGCCGGACGATCCGCAAAGCAACTATAGAATGGTCTCAGAGTCGTTGCTCCTGGTAGCGAGTCCGCGCGAGGTATTTCGTATGCAGGGCGAAGCCGTTCCGGACGAGGCCGCTGTCCAGTATGAGCAGACACTGAAATCATTGGCGTCTCGTTTTGGTGAACAGCGTTACATCCACGACTTAGTCTTGCTTGGGCTAGGGGACGATGGCCATACAGCATCGCTTTTCCCCGGTACCGCTGCCCTGTCGGAAAAAGTCCGGAATGTCGTAAGTAATTTCGTTCCGAAGTTCAATTGCCATCGATTGACCTTTACCTACCCATTGATCAACGCGTCCCGCCGAGTTGCCTTTCTGGTGAATGATTCGAAGAAAGAACCGATCGTTGCAAAGGTCCTGGAAGGGGGACACGGTCTTCCGGCCGAAGGAGTCAAGCCGGTGAATGGAGAACTGGTTTGGTTTATTGGCCAATCCGGAGCTCGGCATTGAGCAAAGCTGGCGTGGATGTTAGGCTCCGAAGCATGGAAATGTCGGTGGCAGGCTTTGCTGTAAGCGAGCTCAGTCAAGTAGTTAATCGTTGTAATCCTAGTTTCGACCTTATCGGCCCAATATCCTGGCGCCTCCGGGGCCACTCGCGCAAGAGCTGGGTTAATTGGCTGGATTTGGTCTTCGAACCGGTCCTGGTTCCGCATCTCTGGTATGTCTTGGATTACTCATATCGTCAGTCGGCCAAAGAGATCATCGAGCTTGATGCGGAACTTGGTAAACGACTGGATGCCTGGTCCGGACGCCGCAGTATCGAGGCGGGGCAGACTCTGATCCAGCACAGGGCTCCTCGAAGCGACCGCGTCATCGGCAGGCTCCGCGCCGCCATTGGTCGAGGAGAGGCATCCGGTCATTTCTCTACGGTTTATGCCGTCCGATGCGGGGTATTTTCGATCCCTGTTCGAACCGCCATGCTCAGTTATGCGCTGCAAGAGCTCGCGGCTGCCGATCCGCAAGAAAATGGCCGTTTGGCGTTACTGGAAATGGCGGCGGAGCCAGTTAACGAATTTCTCAAGACACTCTCGGACTCGCAGCGCCCAGGTTTGTGTTTCCATGGCTGACACCGTTGAAGAGACAAAGACCGAGGTCGACTTGGCCGTTCCCTGGAATGTCGTTGTACACAATGACCCGGTGAACCTCATGACCTATGTCACAATGGTTTTTCAAAAAGTGTTCGGCTATTCCAAAGAGAAAGCAGAACATCACATGCTTGAGGTGCACCACAAAGGTCGATCGATTGTTTGGACTGGAGCTCGAGAGCAAGCGGAACTTTATGTACAGCAGCTTCACGGTTACTTGCTCTTAGCGACGCTGGAAAGAACGCACTAAATGCTCATTCGCCGATCAAAAGACGATTTCATTCAAATCGTGGGAATCGAGCCTGTCCACGGTGAATTGCTGCGGCAGTTGCCGAGCTATTGCGATCCATCCGGCGACGCAAAAGCTGAGGAGCGGTTGTTTAGCCGCCCCGCCGATCCGTCGGAAACGCAACTCAATCGTGATTGGGAGGAGTTCGTCCGGCCGGAGCTTCGCCATTTGTTCCTGTCGGCGAGACGCGTCGTGGAGAAAGACCTTGAGCAACTCGATGCCGTATCAGGTCCAGAGGAGCAATTATCTATACCCGTGGCTCATGCCGATGCATGGCTGAATACGCTGAACCAGGCTCGCCTGGTGCTCGCAGCACGCTACGATTTCTCGGAGGCAGAGCTATCAGGCCGCAAAGTCCCCAAGACCTTTTTGCAGCGAGACGTTGCCCTGCTGCAAATCGAGTTTTATGCTTTAGTTCAGGGGCAGATCATTGAGGCGCTCCAGTCGAGCTAACTATTGATGCTCCATCAGCCAACTCAGGCTCTTTTTGTTCGGTCGCTTTCGTCTGGCCCGGCGACAACGCATGAATCCAGGCGACATTTTGCTGAAATGGCGCCTGGATCCCCAGGTTTGCCAGTTCTTCTTTTATTCGTCGGCGAATAAGCCGCGCCGCGTCCCATTGTTTGCCTGGAGCCGTCTTGAGCGTTGATCGAATCTTCACGCTGTTGTCGCCAAGGGATTCAATTCCGAGGACCTGCGGTTCCCCTAAAACGTTTTCAGGAAATTCGGTGGCATACTGTTTCAGAACGTTCTCTACTGCGCCGATAGCCCGATCGAGATCAGTATTGTACGCGACATCCAGATCCAAAACTATCTGAGACCAGCCTTTCGTCATTACGCTCGCCGTTTCGATCTTGCCGTTCGGAATGATGTGGGCAATCCCTTCCTGATCACGCAAAGTCGTAGTTCGTAGACCGATATTTTCAACCACACCGGCGCGATCGCTGATTTTCACAACGTCACCGACCCCAAACTGGTCTTCCAGAATGATGAAGGCTCCGGCGATGATATCTTTGACCAGACTTTGGCCTCCCAACCCGACGGCAACGCCGATAATGCCCGCGCTAGCCAGGATCGGACCGATTTCGAATCCGAGATCGCGCAGAATCATCAGGATTGCCAAGGCAAACACGATCACCCTCAAGATTGTAACGAAAAGGCTTTGAAGTGTTTGACGGCGCTTGGAGATTTGAATATTGGCGACCATGTCTCCTGGCTTCTCGTGTAAAGCCAGGTTCAAGGCGCGCGTGATAGATATTCTGCCGACTCGGCAGGCCACCCAGGCGATCAATACGATCAAAACAATGCGCAGGCCTGGCCCGAGCAGCCAAGAAATCGTCTGATCCAGGAGCTTGGCGGTGTCGATCCCCTGCAACGCAAAAATCGAGTCCATGCCTATACCCAGTACCATTCAACGAGACGTGGCAACGGGAATTCACCAGTAGCGCAAATACTTACTTGTGGATCAATCTCAATTCCGATCTTGATGCGGAGTGCGGTCTGGTTAGGCTTTGGGCTATGAGCAAGTCTGTTGTCGAGGCCCAGGTGCGAGCCGTCATCCCGACCAGCGGCGGATGCGCGGTCTTTCTCGGCAACGAAGAGAAAGTATTCGTCATTTACGTGGATCAAAGCGTCGGAGCAGCCATTACGATGTTCATGCGCGGAACCCAAAAAGAACGGCCGCTCACCCATGACCTTCTTGCGCATATTTTGCGTGCGCTCGGGGCTCAGATCGATCGGGTAGTAATCAATGATCTAAAACGCGGTACCTATTTTGCCCGGCTTATTCTGAGCGCCGAAAACGAACTGCAGCAAAGGAAGATCATCGAGATTGACGCACGACCGAGCGATTGTATCGCGATGGCGACCCAACAAACTGCTCCGATCTATGTCAGCCAAGACGTTTGGGAAGAAGTCGAGGACATGAGCGAAGTCCTACGAAAAATGGAAGAAGAGGGTTCGCAATCGGGAGAGAGTGACGAGGAAGAAGGTGAGCACGGCTAGCTGCCAGGTTACGTATCTGCCAATAAAACATGCTTTCGGTTTGATTTTTTCTTCACCTCTCCATTGCATTTGCAAGTGTCTCACTTAGTTTGCGACGAAATGTCTGAGACGTGGGATATCCCTTCGGCAATTGCTCTATACAACATTGACCGGTGGGGAACCGGCTACTTCACGATAAACTCGATCGGCAACGTCCAAGTCATACCGACCAAAACGAATGGTCAGACGATCGACCTCATGGATGTCGTGAATGAAGCGCGCGATCGCGGGATGGTGTTTCCGCTCGTTATTCGCTTTCAGGATCTGCTGCGACACCGAGTCGAGGAAGTTAATCAAGCATTTCGCTCAGCGATTGCCGAAGCCAACTATCAGAACGTTTATAAAGGGGTCTTTCCAATCAAGGTGAACCAGCTGCGCGAGGTGGTCGAAGAGATCATCGACGCCGGCGCCCCGTACCATTTTGGACTCGAAGCGGGCAGTAAACCGGAATTGATCGCGGCGCTCGCGATCCATCGGGACCCGGAGAGTCTGATCATTTGTAACGGCTACAAAGATCTGACCTTTGTACAGAACGCCTTGCTCGGCCGGAAGCTGGGCAAACAGGTGATCATGGTCGTCGAAAAGCTCGAGGAAATCCGGCAGATTGTTCGCGTTTCCAAAGAGATGAACGTCCTTCCATTGATTGGGCTCCGGGTGCGTCTACAAGCAAGGGGGTCCGGAAAGTGGGCGACCAGCGGAGGCGAAAACACAAAATTTGGGTTGTCCACCGCAGATCTTGTAGCGGCAAGCGAATACCTCAAACAGGAAGCGATGGCCGAGTCGCTTGTGTTGGTCCATTTCCATGTCGGCTCACAAGTTCCAGATATCGGCGTTATCAAACGAGCCGTCCGCGAAGCAGCGCGATTTTACGCAAAATTGTCCAAGATGGGCCATCCAATGCAGTTCCTGGACGTCGGCGGAGGGCTCGGTGTCGACTACGACGGATCGCGAACCGCATTCGATAGCTCGATGAATTACACGCTGCAAGAGTACGCGCGAGACGTTGTGTACAACATCAGCGATGTTTGCGAGTCCGAGAAAGTTGCTCACCCGACGATCGTCAGCGAAAGCGGCCGCGCTATCGTCGCCCATCATTCGATTTTGGTAGTAGAGGCCTTCGGTTCGATCGAGAAAGGGAGCGAAAACCATCCTTTGGAGATCAAGGAGACAGATCCGAAGCTCCTCTCCGAAATGATCGAAACGCAAAAAGCTCTCACCAAACTGAATCGCATGGAAGTGCTGCACGACGCCATGCAGATCAAGGAGCAGTGCCAGTCGATGTTTGAGTTGGGACTGCTAGATTTGGAGAGCAAGGCAAAGATCGAAACGATCTATTGGCAGATAGCCCAGTCCGTTGTCGAACATTGCCGCGGCATGCGTTACGTGCCCGACGAGATCAAAGAGCTGGAGATTGCTTTGGGCGACCAATATTTGTGCAACTTTTCGGTGTTCCAATCTTTGTTGGACCATTGGGCGCTTGGACAACTGTTCCCGATCATGCCCATTCATCATCTGGATCAGCCACCAGATCGCAATGGTACCCTGGCCGATATTACGTGCGATTCGGATGGCAAAGTGAACAAGTTCGTCGATCTGCAGGATGTGAAAGAAACGTTGCCGCTGCATCGTATCCGGAGTGGAGAGCCATATTACCTGGGCTTTTTCCTGATGGGTGCCTATCAGGATATAATGGGCGACCTGCACAACCTGTTTGGGCGTGTCAATGAAGTCCACGTTTTTCTAGATGAGGACGAAGAGTCCGGGTGGTACATCGAGGAGGTCATAGAAGGCAGCACAATCGGGAGTGTTTTGTCGATGACGCAGTGGGACCAAAATGAGCTGGTGCGTCTCGTAAAATCGCAGGTGGACGCTGCGATCAAATCTGATCGGCTAAAACCGAACGAGGCGATGCGCCTTTTCAATGAATACGAGCGCGGGCTACGAGGTTACACCTACCTGAATTTCCAAAACGGCCTTCGCTAAGCGAAGCGGGTCATTGGCGCTTTTTCTGGTGTATTCAT
>JBKPCS010000221.1:0-14073 GCA_046727495.1 bacterium
TGCTTGGGTAGCTCTTCTCCAAGCGACTTCTCCACCCATACACGACCAAACGAAGTCGAATTTATTCCCGAAAATCCGCTCGGAAATAAAATCAAGCCTTTCGATCAGTCCACGTTGAGAAGTCGTTCGGACCCTATCAACCCCCGAGAAGCTCTGCTTAAAAAAGGCAGAAAACGATGACGAAATTTTTCCGATCACCAGTTTCCAGGGCTTCTTCTGTTACAGGGTCGCGCGGATGACTCTTGCGCGGGGGTTCTTTAAAAAGCCGTTTAAAAGGCCATTTCGGCATACGAGACGCAACGTTGAGATTACCGGCGCGCCGTTGCTGTGTCGATTTTCAAATGGTTGGTTAAAGGTTTCGGCTTATCTTCCAAACAGTTGATAGTCGGCAGGATCGACAATGCTTTGCACCGCTTTCAAAGCGGTTTGAAAATCGATCATTCCGGATTCTCTTCCGGCTAACATATAGTTGTTGAGCTCTTGATCGTTACCTCTTTGGATTACTGCCTCAAGATTCGGTGCGTGCACACAGACTTCGCGCACTGCGATCCGACCTCCGCCCCGCTTTCGAAGCAAACGCTGATTTGTGATAACGCGAAATACTTTGCCGAGTACGTATCGCATTTCCGGCGCGCGTTGAATCGGGCTCAAAAGGAGGTAGCGGCCAATGGATTCGACCACGCTGCTTGCGTGGAGACTCCCGAATATCAAATGACCGGTCTCGGCCGCTTGCAGGGCGACCACCGCGGTCTCGGAATCGCGGATTTCTCCTAAGACGATCACGTCCGGGTTTTGTCGTAGAGCCTCACGTAGACCTTGTTCATAAGAGATTGTGTCAGATCCAATCTCTCGTTGAATCACTTCAGACTGTTCCGGCTGAAACAAGAACTCTATCGGGTCTTCAATCGTAATAATCTTAGCCTGCTTTACCCGGTTAACGGCCTGAATAAGCGCTGCGATTGTCGTTGTCTTTCCCGATCCTGTCGGACCTGTCACCAAGACCAGCCCACTACTCAAACCTGTGACAAACCTGACTAGTTGGGCAGAGAGTCCGACCTCTCCGGGCTCGGGCGCTTGCTCTGGAAGGGGTCGCATCGAAGCAAAGAGCTCACCTCGCGCCCGCGCAATGTTCACTCTGAAGCGCTTCGCGAAAAGCTCAGTCGTAAAGTCCACTGCCCCCATTACGGTACCGGTTTCTGTGGCGATTCCTCGCTGAGACGCCAAAAGTTCTCGGATCATCTCCATTACGTCTTCCGTAGAGAGCGCTCCTTCCTCTGATAAGCGGACTATTCGTCCTTCCAGTCGCGCCGTAACGCTTCCGCCGCAGAGGCAAACATCGCTTACGTCATTCGCACGAACAAAGTCGACCACGATTCTCCAACGATGATGAGTGGTACTCATAGTTTGCGCGTGCCGGGGGTCCGGGCTCCGAGTTCCGGGAGACGGTTCACTAGCCATTTTTCAGCGCTTCAATCGTGCCATGAACCGGGCAACTGGTTTCCTGGCCAATGCTGTTCCAGTTGTTGTAAAGGCCGTTCGGATTTGTCGGACATTTCGGTAACCCGAACCGGAGATAATTCGCGATCCGATCTGCATTTCCATTAAGCGTGTCGGGATGATCACGAACAAATTCATCCTTCGCAGCTTCAATCATCAACATGTTGGTTAAACATGTCTTCGCCTGCTGACGCTTGAGCGTGTTCGATACAGAGAAGGTGACAACTCCCGCGACAACGGCGATGATGGATAAGACAACCAGCAGCTCCACCAGCGTCATGCCTCGATTGTGGAGGGGCTTCGCCTGCGACGCTCGCCGCACGCCAGACCTTCGCAATTCCTTTCTCGCAAATCGCAGAATCGGCCGTTGGAGATAACGTCTATCCAACCAGCTAGCTGCACGCTTCGTAACTCTTGAGATCATTTTTCAGCATGAACTCTCGCAAGACGGTCTGCGTCACGTCGTTCAAAGCGTTGAACACATTTGTTCCAGAGATGCAGTCGCCGGCGAAACGATTTACTTTTCGTCCACTCGTCTGGAAAAATAGATCGAGTGATTCGACCGGGGCGATTTGTTCATCATGCAAATCGCGTTTGTTATAGAAAATAGCCCAAGGAACACGATCCAGCGCAAGATCCATCGTGCTCAAGTTCTCCTCCAGGTTCCTTAGACTCTCGAGGTTTGCCTCGATGCGATCCCACTGAGAATCTGCAATGAATACAATCCCGTCGACACCACGGAGGACGAGTTGGCGGGTTGCGTTGTACATGACCTGCCCCGGTACAGTCCAAAGCTTGAAACGCACCTTGAAGCCTTTGGCTACGCCGCCGTCGACCAGCAAAAAGTCAAAGAAAAGCGTTCGATCGTTCTGCGTTGGCAACAACAGCAGATTCCCTCGATCTCTCGCATCGACGCGCTCATGGACATAACCGAGGCTCGATGTTTTGCCTCCAAGTGCGCACCCGTAGTAAACGATCTTAAATTCTACCTCTCCGGTGACGAAGTTGATCAACGACATAGCTTCAAAAACGCTTGGTCCAACCTCACATTCCGCCAATTGCACAGATTTCTTTCGGATCCATTATCCCGCTCAATCTGGGGAATCTGCGCAATCCGCGGCTTTTCATTCTCCTTTGATGTCCCGGGCAGTGCGAAATCCAATCCGCTCGTCTACGGTTAGAATCGGCAAATCCACTACCCTCCGAGTAAGCTCGGGGTCTTCATTGCGAAAATTGCCTCCGCGAACTACCGGGCGTCCCGCGTCGTCCATTGTCCATTCGGAAACATTCCCAGCCATATCTAGAACACCATAGGGGCTGCGGTCGCGTTGGAAACTGCCTACTTCGCTCCAACTCGACCGAGATGCCTCGCTGTTCCAAAAATTCGCAGCGCTGGGATCCAGCCTGTCGCCCCACGGATAGCGCAGTCCGTTTACGCCGCGCGCAGCTTTCTCCCATTCCAGCTCAGTAGGTAGCCTTCGCCCTTTCCACTTCGCGTATGCATACGCGTCATACCAATCAACAAAAGCCGCAGGAAAATTCGGATTAACCAGAACGCCGTGAAACTCCGTCAAAGAAAAAGCGGCACGAGCGTAAGCATCCCACTGTTTGTTCGAATGTTTCTTACCCCGTGGTTGGTCAGGATGATCGAATAGAAGACTGCCGCCAACCGCTTGAAGGAAATCTGCGTATTGCCAAATCGTAACTTCAGTTGAATCGATCGCGAAAGAACCAGTTTCCATTATCCGGCCGTCCTGGTAAACAAAACGACCCGCAGGAATTACTGTTTCTTGGAGGCTGATCTTTCGCCATTCTCGCTTAGCCAAAAGCTTTTCGCCGATATCGCGCTGAGTCGTAGTAAGGGTTGATTCCAGGGATTGTTGATGTCGTTCGAATAACCAGAAAAGGATCATCAACGACGAAACCAGAGCTGCTCCGATCGCTCCTCCGGTCAAACCACGTTTCAACATGACCCGATGCCTCTGCCGATCTATCTCCGACCAAATTGCTGGATCGAGGGTGCGACTTAGCGCGTCGCCCATCATGAGCTCAGCTTCTTCCGACAGCTCGCCTGCCTCTGTCTTTTCATCGCGTTTGCGCACCGCCTCCATCAGCAGGTACTGCCAATGAGCAGCAATTGTTTGCTTACGGAGACTCCGAGGAATTACTGGAGAGAATGTAAATCGCCCTTCGTGCCAGCAGAGGATATCCAACAAAGCATCCTCGCCGAAAGAACGAGACGTCTGCGCGTGGATAATCTGCCCTTTTTCCAGGAATACTTCAGCATGATCGTTGTCATGAACGATTCGGAGGCGCCCGTCGCGCCGAGCAACGCAAGCCATTTGAATCACATCCAGAAGCGGAAACCTGTCGAGCCTGCCTGTAAATCCGCTATTCATATCATCTGGTTCCGTCTCCGAACGATTTTCAGAAGCTGCCTTGGCGGAACTCCGGAATCCGAGTTGAATGGCGATTGAAGCGGCTCGCTTCAATAACGCTAGCCGTTCTGTCAATGAAGCTTGACTCTCGTTCGAACTTTGACACAAGTTTCACGCCTCCATGCCGCTTGACGCTTCAGCAGAAGAGATCATTCGCCTTCTTGACCTCAAACCGCATCCAGAAGGCGGCCACTACCGCGAAACCTTTCGTGATCCAGCCGAAATTGAAGGACGCGCAGCTTCGACCGCGATCTATTTTCTTTTAGCCGAGGATGAATTCTCACATTGGCACCGGATTGACGTTGTTGAAGTCTGGCATTGGTATGCGGGGGCACCCCTCTTTCTTTCTGTCTCGCCAGATGGTCATCAGAGAACAGACTTTTTGCTCGGTTCTGACATTGCTCATGGTCAACATCCTCAAGTGATTGTTCCGGCGAGAGTTTGGCAGGCTGCGAAAAGTCTGGGCGCGTGGACCCTTGTTGGCTGCACCGTGGCGCCTGGTTTTACATTCGACGGTTTCGAATTGGCGCCTCGCAATTGGACGCCGTCATAGATAGCGCGGCTATTGCAAGCGACGCCCCTCCAACGTTTTGTTGCGGTTGTCATTTGAGTACCAATCCGGCTGCCGTTGAGTCGTAATAGAACTTTCCCTCGGCGGGCCGCTGATTGGCCAAAGCACACTTCAATGAAGCGGCGTTAAACTGCCGATCGACCTCCTGGCGCAGCATGCGCGCTCCCTGCTCCTTGTTGTAACCAACCCGAATCAGAAAGGCAATAACTGGGCTCGAATCAATCGAAAGCGGTCTTTCGAAATAGGAAGACAAAAGCCGCAGCTTCGCTTCGACCAATCCTTCTACGACTCGCTTTTGTACTCCCAGGCCAAGCGGACGAAAAACGATCCGTTCGCTGATTCGCGCAAATAGCTCGGGACGCAGAGACTGGCTGGCGACATCGAGAGCCACCCTTTCCATCATCGCGTATGGAGCGCTCTCCATCTTAGCCAGGTCCCCACTACCGAGGTTGCTCGTCAAGACGATGTAACAACGCGTAACCGACAGCCGTTCGCCCGCCAGGCTAGTCATCTTGCCCTCTTCCAATAACGACAGAAATATGTCGATCAGTCGGGGGTGAGCCTTTTCAATTTCGTCGAACAAGAGTGCTACGCCCGCGGGATGCCGGCGAATTGCTGCTTCAGTTATATTTAAGAACTCCTCGAGTCGAGCATCGGATGAATACTCGTTCATGAAAATCATCTCGAGCGCCGTTCGCTCACCCCAAAGATACTCGGCAAAACATTTTGCGGACTCAGTCTTTCCGACTCCCGTCGGTCCCAGAAAAAGAAAGCTGCACTTTGGTCGCTCGCTGGTTTCGTTCAGTCCGAGCTCGCTGGCTTGGATCGCGCCTGCGATCTTCGCGACAGCCACTGATTGGCCGACAATGCGGGAGTTCATGTAGTTCTGCAACCCAGATAGATAGTATCGCCACGCTGTCTCAGGATTGAGTTGAGCTGCGCAACTGACAGGCGCTTCAACGGAAGAAGTTTGTGCTGTCATGTTTTCATTCTTTGCGCTTTTACATCGACCTGGAAGGTCGATCCGCCGATGGCGTGATCGAGCCAGAGGCTTGTGCTCCACACCGATGCATCGATCGCGCTCATTGTTGTCCAGGTCCGCGGATAACGACGTTGTTTTCGGACCCATTGTTCACGCTGGTCTGTGGCAATTCACCATTCTCTCCTTCCAACCTTTTGACTCGGTCATTCAGGACCGAGATGATGGTTGTTAGTTTCTGCTGGGCTTCCACAGTCTGTTTAGCGAGAGACTGGACGCTGCCAGCCAATTTCTCCTGGCCTTCTCGAACAATCTTGATGTCTTCGGCGGCCTGCTCTGTTTTTTGCTTCGTCGTCACCAGATCGCGAGCGGTCTCTCCAGGCAGCGGTTCCGGCGCGTACTCTGGTTTTTTCAAACCAACCACCGGACCGAGCAAAACCTCGTTCTGATTTTTCGGTGATCGCGTTACCCACGTGGGTTGTTGTTCCAGCCGATAGATCGCATGACGCTCGTGCATCGTTCGTGAATCGCCTGCGTCGACGTAGCGATTGATTCCGTACACCTTTATAATTTCTGCCCGTCGGACGGAGTTCGGGCCCGAGGATTCCTGTTCTCGCTCTGATTCTCCGCGTTGAACGCTCGCGACCTTGCCAACGGTTGATTCTTGTGAACGATGTCCGTCGACGACGCCTTTTGCATCCGGCGCGATGAGATAAGTCATCGGCTTCGATTGACAGCCCGCTAGAAGAAGACACGTAAAGCAGAAGGCAACGACTCTCATACCATTCTATTTTTTGCTGTTGTTCAGTAGATCGATTGCGGGGAGCAAAGGATTCAGTAGTTCGTAAGCATTCACAGGTAACGCGCGCCGAACTTGCGACCGTTCCTGTTGCTTCTTGAAATCAGCATCTTCGCGAGCCACTCGCTCGTCATCCGCAGCGACCTTTGCTTTGGCTAGATCAATCGCCTCCGTGCAATAAACATAGAATTGCTTTCCGGCCGGCACTCGAACAAAGAATCCATCGCGCTCGATCGATGAGCCGATTTGTTCGGCATATCGATCGAGTACGCTTTGGGTTCCGCCCGCCGCCGGATTAATCACTCCGCCTTGAAGTGCGCTGAGTCCAAGTGATTGGTTATTAGTAAATACGCGATTGCCAAGTATCCCATTCGTTCCCGTAGAAAACGCTCCGGCAATGCCGCTGATCAATGAAGCAGCATAAAGCTTAATAACATCTGCGTTGGCGGTCCGAATAACATCACCCCGCAAACCGGCGCTGCCGTCGGTAATACCGTAACTGTCCATTTGATCATCCTTTTCCATGTCTAACGCCATCCCTTTGATGACCAGTTCACGCCCCAGACCGTTAGGTTCATTCAGAACGAAGGTAAATTCGCCGTTGCTGGCGATTCGTTCACGCACACGATCGATGTTGGCTACACCGTGCACCTCGGAGTTCGCACGGATAATCACTTTGCCATTCCACCAAACGTCATCAGTGACCACTCCAATGATCGGAGTCGTGATATTGCTTGAGTCGACAGTATTAACCAACTGACATTTCACGAGACGAAAGGCCGGAGCATAGTCGCCCCTCGGTTCGACTGGCTGAGCCTTGTCCGGCTGAGCCTCAGCCGCAAGGATAGTCAGCGATGCGATGGTGGCCTTCGGCGCTTGGAGGGATTCAACCGTCGCACTCGAAACCGGTGGTAGGTGGTGTTGAGTTGGGACCTTTGTTTTCGGCGGTAAGACCGGATTAAAGTTCCGGACCGACGAAGTCATCGGTTCAGTGATTTTTCCGATATCATTCTCCACCTCGCGCTGTCGCTGCGCCACCCTTTGCTGGCCACCCGGCCGAGAGAGCGCGAAAAAGAAGACTCCAAGAATCAGGAGGGTCCCGAGCGCTCCCGGAAGCAATGTTCGCGCGTTAACCATGTTGGGCGACAACTTCTCCTTTCTTGACCTGTTGCTCGCGTGCTGCTGCCGGATCCGCCGAGGGCCTTGCATGGTGTTTTCTGGACCTCCCACGTCTGGTTGCTGGTTTGGGCGGATCCGTACTTTCCCTAGAGTCCGGCAATGGAGGCTCGTGATAGCCCTTGGTCGAAACTGGGATGGTGTTTGGAGGCTCTTGCCATTCTGTTGAAACCTTGCGATGCGGGTCCGCGTCTCCTTGGATCTGTCGCATGACGACATCGAACTTGTTCGTTACTGCAAGGTCATTCCGCCCTCCGGTTGCTGTGCCAGTGATGACAAAGAAAGCACTCTGGCTTTTTCCGGCAGGTACTAGTCCGCTTGCGTCAGCTACCGCTTGTTGATACACCTCGCTGCCGGCACGCGCTCCAAAGCTTTCGGGATCGTACAAGAAATCCTTATTTGTCTTGTTGTCTAATTCGACCTCAAAGCCGACCGCATCGATGGAGTCGTCCCGGATCACACGGCGAAGCAGAATTTGTAGACCTTCCAGGCTCGAATCGGAATTCGGCTCAGCCACATCCATCCCGTTAAAAATCTCGGGCGCGCTCACCTTTAACGCCGGGAACGCTTTAACTTTGTCCAGAAAGCCCAACAACCGCGCTGGCGAAATCGGCTTGTTTTTCGCAAGAACCTCGTCTGAGTTTGTTGTTCGTCGCCCGTTACCACCTTCAAAGATCACGACAAAGACTGGGTCATCGACCGACTTGCAGAAAAGGGAGTAGACCTTGCCGTCGAGAACCACGGTTAAATTACCCTCGACGCCTTCCTTCATCGCTTTTAACGAAAGGAAATTTGTTCCTTTATTGAATGAAATCTGGAACAAGTCCGGACCATCCGGCGCCGGATTTACATTGAATCCAAAACCATCAAGCGCCTCGATCTTTGAGGGAAACTCGATTGTTGTTATGCCACGCGTGCCGAGCTTGATGACGGACGGTTCATTCTGGTTTAGGGGCAAGCGCACAATCCGCGAGCCCAAGTTTTCTTGCGCAGCCAACCATTGTGCCAGGGCGCCGAGTAGCACGACAAAAATTGCGATGCTATTTCTCATCTCGTTTTTGCAGTTGAAGTTGTTCCGGTTGTCCAAAGGAGAAATCGCCGACGGCAAATGGATACCTTTTATTCCTTCCTAAATAAGGATTGCGTAGGAGTTTGAAGTTAAGGGCCACAGGTTGCGGATCATTAACCTGTTCGTCCCCAACCTGCGCCTGGGTCAGAATCTGGCCGACGACGTGACTCAGCACAGTGCCATCATCCAGCCTCTGCAGGTCAATGCGACCAACCTCAAGTTTCTGGTGGATATTTTTCTTCGCGAATTCATCGGCAACTTTTTTGAATTCCTCTTTCGCTTTTTTACTGGCGGCGGGTAGAAAAACCCGATCAAGCGTGTCCGGGGCATCAAACCCTTGTGGCCCGCGATCGAGAAAGGATTTTGCCGCCCACAGCGAAACAGTTTCTAGAATTTCGTTGCTTTGTTCGACCGGCACGAGAGGTGCGACTATTAGAGCCTCGGTGCCGTCGATTAGAGCCACTTTTTCCGGCCGAACCATCACTGTCACGATCCAGACCGGGATGACCAGATGCGCAATCAGCGAAAGAGTAAGCGCAATCCATAAGAGACGAACCGTGCGGCGAGCCGCTGCCAAAGACTTGGCCGCCTGCCGCGTGTCGGCCGTGTTCGAACTTGCGTCTCTAGCAGCGGCATTGCGCTCCACCTCGGTCGCCACTAAAACATCATCAAAGAGCCATGGTTCGTTCGCTGTCTCCGCGTCCACCGTTTCGGGCTCCGCGATTGGCATCGCGATTTCTTGGTCTTGAGCCATGTGCAGTCTCTCCTAGTCCAAATATTTTCGCGCTTTATCTGAAGAGGAGGAGTCGTATGAACGTGCATATGCAAAACCCGACCCAGAGGATCTGACAATCCGCCGGCCGAGACTGGGACTAATGCCTGGATCAGCCGCATCCGCGACACCTTCGCCGGCGACAACAGCGAAGTTGCCTATTCGTTCAACCCCCTTCCCAGAAAGCATCATTCCTTGTCCCGCTGCATGCGCCGCAGCTCGCAAACCTCCGATCAACCCGCCGTTGAGATAGGCAGCGCGCCTTGTTCCGAATCTGGCGGTTGGACTCGCGACCGAGTCCAAAGACGCGCCAGCGGCATCGCCGAAATCACTGTGATGCGGCGGCTGTAGATTCGTGCCTGAATAACCCTGCTCGGTTGCGCCACTTTGTCCTTTACCTTGTCCGGTCAAACCTCGCAATCCTGCGCCGCTCGCTACAGCGAGAAAGCCACCGGTTCCGGCAAGTGCCCCACCAACTACTCCTGCGGTGCCTAATCCTACTCCGGCACCAATACCGCCTAACATCCCCTGCAGAACTGCACCCCCGCGAACTACCATCTTTTGAATATAGAACGGGGCCAGTACGTGTCCGATCAGCATCCATAAAAGAATTGGTACTGCCGCAACGATTGCCGCAATCAACGCACCGATGTTGTGATCTGCAGGGCTGGGTAACGCTTTGAACAGTGCCAAAGTAACCACGTTCACAAAGCTCGTGCCAATCGGCCAGCAGAGAAGACCAATGAATGTTAGAAAGAAAGTCTGCGCTCGATGTCTGAAAGACCGGATTGCCCATTCCCCGAATGCGATCGGCGCATAGAGAGAAAATAGAATGACGATCACGTGTTGAACAAAGCTCACCAACGAGATGATTGCTTTGCACAACAACAAACAGAGCAAATACAATCCAAAGAGAAGCTGCCAGGCCAGGTTCTTGGCATTGTTCAGCGCATCGAGAACCGCGCCAACGCCTGGGATGACGCCGAAAGCTCCGCCGCGCGGATTTTGATTCTGGGAAGACGCATTGGCCGCGGCTGACGATCCTTTGACCTTCGACGCCAGTTCATTCTCCAGCGTTTCTTCAACCGGCCTTTGGCCGGAGGTGAAATTAAAAGTGAGATTGCCCACTGCAACCTGCTCGTTTATAGGCCAGTCGGCAACAGCCTGGACCGCTTGTTTCGTCCAATCGGTGAGGGCCGGAAGATTGGCCACCAGGCAGACCAAGACTACAGCTCGAACTATATTTTGAAGAAACTTCTTGCTCTCCGGATAAAGAAATCCCCTCATCGTTCCGACAGTCAGTAATACGAAAGCAATCGCTAATGGTACGGGATGATATTTGTCGGCTATTCTCTCAATCGCACTCAACAACCCATTCAGACTGAAAAAATTCTGGAGAGCGCTGTTGGCCAGCTGAAATGCCTGGATCTGATCCATGGATTCGGTGCTCCTACTTCGTTGCCGGTGCTAACATTTGCGCTCCAAGTGCGCGGAGTTGTGCATTTTCAATTGCATTCTCCTGCGCCTGGCGCTGTCGAACGGCCGCTTGTACGCGAGCTTGATCGTTCCTGTTCGCTTCGCCCTGTACCAAGACTTTTAGAGCGCTCAGCGTGGCCTTATTGAAATTTGCGCCCACCAACCCCTGCAGCGCCTGGTGTTTCGCGATCAGCTTCTGCGTCTCAACCAGTGAACCGGCAGAGTTAATCTGCTGAGCGGTCGCACGCGCATCGCCTTCGAGTCTCCCAATCGACTCGTTCAATTGTGAAAGCTGGTGGTTATAGTCCTCATACATGTTCTGGACCATCCCAAACTGTTTGAAGGTATCCGCGTGGTAGCGAACCTGTTGGCCAAATCGATCCGGTAAGGTTGTCAGATCCTGGTAAAGCCCTTCGCCCGTGTTTTTGAGCGCTGCGATACCGTTTGCCGTTTGCCGAAACTCAGAAACCGTTCTTCCGACGCCGGATTCAATCTTATTTACTTCGCTGAACAGCTCATCCAGACCGAGCATGTTGATGTAGGTGTCCGGATTCCCAAAGCGGCGCATCTGTTCGACGTTCTGGTTGATCATTGTCGTCATCTGATTGATCTGCTGAACCTGTTTTTGGATCATTGTTGCGTACTTGGTCACATCTTCGGCGTGTTGAGACTCCTGGCGCACTTGACCAATCACCTGCTGCGCAACATTCAGAACGGTATGGATCGGGTCATGCACAGTAGTCGCGCGACCGAATGAACTTAGACACCACAGCGCTAACGCGATAAGGCTCCTGGATTTAATCTTCATGGTCATTCCACGATAGGAATCACAACTCTTCGTTGAACACGAACGACCCCGTCCGCGTCTTCTCTCTCGGGTAAAGTTGCGTCGTAGTAACGGATCCTGCCCTGGACATCGGGATCGCTTTTCTGCGCGTCTTGTCTGGCCCAGTAGCCGCGTTTGACCTGATCTGAGATCCCTTTGGTGTAACCTTTGGCGAACTCGACCGGCACCTTCCGTGCATTGACACCGTTCCCCAGCAACGGGTCACCGTCGTTGGTGAGCGCCTCTGCACCTCTTCCCTGAATTGTCAGTTGGCCCTTGGGAACAGTTGGTCCAACCGTGCATGCGGCGAGGAGGAAGCAGAAGGGGAAATGGAAGAAACGCCAAGACCGTTGGAAAGGCCATCTCCACGTTGCGCGGCAGATCATCCATGACCGCAGCGGCGGGACCCCGCTCCAACATTCCTGGTACGATATGCGTCTCTCGCGGAGTCTCATAAAATTGGATCGGTTGCGGATTTTTCGGTGGCGCAAAGTTGTTTCTCCGATTCCACGATGATGCCGCTGGTAATGTTCTTGTAAGTACCAAGCAGCATCGACCGCTGATCGAAGGTCTCGTTGTCGCTCGAGGCCGCGTATAGAAGTTCTCTAGAAGCCACGTTTTTAACGGTACCGACGAGCCGCCGGACCTTGTCGTTTGCCACGTATGTGAAAGCGCTGAAGCGCTCTTTTGGATCCAGCAGTTCCGGTAAAGGATAGGCGTTGATCGTTTCTACCGTTTTGCCCGAGAGGCTGAGCGCTTCGCCGATCTCCTTGGCGTCCTCGCGGCTCTGTTGAGAAGTTATCAAGAACATTTTGGAGTTCCCGATCATCGCCCCTCGTACCGGAGAATTTTTCAGGACGTCATATTGCTGGACCACCGCGAGAATGTTGCAGCCGAACTTCCGCATCTGCCGGTAGTACTCCTGAATCATGCGGACACCTCCAGGGATATCGAGCGTGCGGGCGGCCTCCTCGAAAATAGCGATCTTGGGCACCGCTCGCGGCATCGAGATGATCTTTTGGCGTCCGTAGTTCGCTACTAGAAAATTCGCAGCAGCTCGCATCTCGGTTGCGTGCTCCGGGATCTGACCAAGTTCGAAATGCGCCACTCTGCCATCGATCCGTACGTTGCTGACTCCATCGAACAGCTTCCCTCTTTCTCCGTCTCTGCTCCACGCTCGGAGAAGCTTACCGACGCGATCGCTTTCTTCTCGCTCTTGCAATCCCCCGCGCCGGTTGTAGAGAAGCTGTTCGACCAAGGCACTATGAGTCGGAAACTGGTCTGGCCGGAAATAAGCGAATGCCAGATCGCGCACGTGGTTTGAGGTCGCTTGACTCTTAGCAAACTCGGTGACCGTTTCTTCCGTTAGTCCTTGGATAAACCGCTCGGCTTCATCCGGGTTTTGAGCCTCCCAATCTCTGAACGCAGCGAATGCATCGGAGAAATTGAACTGAGAAGCTCGCATCCGAATCTTCAAGAATTTGTCGATCGCACAGGCGCGCCATCGAAGCTCTTCTCCGGCCTGTTCATTCGACATCATCCAGTCGCGGAACACGTCGGTGTAGAGTTGTTGCAGGTGTTCCACAATCAGCGCGTGCCGAAGCGCCTTGCGTTCACCGTCTAAACCCTGTTCCCCCAGAAAGAGCATGCAGAGCCCAGCACTGAAGGCGAAATGCAAAGGAGACAGCGGCATCTCGTAAGTATCGAGATAATTGATTGTGAGGTTTCCGTTTGGATTGACGATGATCGGCTCACAACCCTGCGTCTGCGTTAGCACTCCGTGAGACAACCCTTCTTCCACGATCAACCTGAACCCGAACCGGTGCCCAATCTGTGCAAGCAAATCGGCGACAATCATTGATTTGCCGGCTCCGGTCATTCCAAACAGGACGCCATGCTGCGGAGTGTTCCCAAGGCGTGTGCGGATGCCGACGAGGTTGCCACGGGCTCCATTATAGATCGCCTCGGCGTGTTCGAGGTGTCCGGTGAAAGTTGCCGACCACGGTATCAAATCGGCCAGATAAGCGTCTTCGGCCGGCAAATCGAAGGCACGATAGGTACCATAGGTCCAACCGGGCCAAGTCTGGAAGAAGAGCTGGCGAGCGTTTTCCGGAATTGTCGCGTGATGCACCACTGCGCCTCCTATCGAAATGAATGCGTTCTTCAGGGAGGCGCAGCGGGCCGCCAGCACATCAGGGTCACGATGCCAAAGCCGTACGATATATAAACAACTTAACGGAATTACTTTCCCTTGTTGGAGCTCGGTCACTTTCTCTTGCTTCGCGACCATGTCTGTCACGAGCGATTGTTTGCGTTCCGAAAGCGCGTCGATCTGCAGCCGCTGTATATGTTGCTCTTCTTTCTCGATGACTCGGTCGATGCGCTTGGGATACACGTTCATTGTGATCGCGTATTCTTGGAAGCCCATACTGGTGAGTGCCGCGATGGTCCCGGGAAACGTGCGACGCGG
>JBKPCS010000222.1:0-7610 GCA_046727495.1 bacterium
CTTCTCCGGCCTTCATCGTTCGCGAAGCCGCCATCTTTTTCAGTTCCCGCCGCTCTTGCGGCGCCAATTTCAATCTTGTTGCTGACACCCACTTAACTTACCAAATAATCGCTTTGGAAATCAATGAAACGCTGCACTAGTTGGTCGAGTCAATCCTTCCGGAAAACTGTCTGAGACTTTCCCTGGCAGACTGGAAGACACACCCACTTATCCTGATTTTCCTTCAAAGAACAGAGAAGCAGAATACCGAGAAGGCATATTCGTTGGTTACCGCCACTACGATACGCGAAAAGTAGCGCCATTGTTTCCGTTCGGATACGGGCTCAGCTATACGACGTTTGGTTATTCCGATATCAGGACGACAGAATCGGCTACAGGTGACTCCACCGATGTTTTGATCGAGTTTAAGGTCAAAAATACCGGATCGGTCGCGGGTCAAGAGGTGTCGCAACTTTATGTCCACGAACAATCCGCCAAGGTTGTGCGACCTGAAAAAGAGCTCAAAGCGTTTGCTAAACTTGCTCTGGAGCCGGGTGAGCAGAAAGAAGTCCGCTTTCAACTTACAAGCCGTGACTTTGCCTATTACGATAAGTCGAGTGGGGATTGGATGGTCAATCCAGGTAAGTTCGATGTGCTGGTCGGCGGTTCGTCCCGCGACTTACCCTTGAAAGTCACAGTCGAAATAAAGTCTTCGGAGCGCACAAGATTGAGTCGATATTCGCTGCTCAAAGAGTTCGAAAAGCATCCCAAAGGTAAACTGTTTTACCGGGAGTTAGTGGAGGCCTTCGGCTTGGGAATTCCGACAGGCTCGGCTGGGGATGCAGCGAGTGAAACGACGGAGCAGCGGAAGGCGGATATGGCGGTTAAGGCGTTCTTAGATGACATGCCCGTCTACAAGGTTTGCGCGTTTTCCGAGGGTCGGTTCTCGGAAGAAAGACTGAACGAAATTTTGCAGCGAGCCAACTGAGCGATAAAACCGGCTCAATGTTTTCCGGCAGGTTTGGTAGGCGTCATCGGACTGCCAGCGGGCGTTGGAGCCGCCCCCGGGTTGTCGGGTGTCTTTGGACTGGGGCTGGTGTCCGCGGTTGGAAAGAATCCAGAGGTTTGGGGCGTAGCCACGTTGCCGATAGCATCGCGAATTGGGCGTTTGCTCAGGAATCTGGTGTATGTCCAGAGAGGCACATTGATACCGCTCAAACGCATCTGTGTCATACTGGTAGCCGGATCCTCCTTGATCACCTGGGCGAGAGTTCCCGGTATAAGATAATACGCCTGTACATTTTGGAGCATTTGCAGCTCGATCTGATCGGAGTGCCGCCCAGTAATTTGCTGAACCTGTTGTTCAGAAGTGCAAGCATAGGGGCCATTCACATTCACCCAACGATACCCCTGCGCCACCCAAACACTGTAATTATCCGCCAAAGCGTTGCCTCCCAGGCACAGGCTCATCGCCGCTAAAATCGGAATCCTTAGTTTCATAAATTGACTCCTTCTTCCAGATCCTTTCTTAGACATAAACTTACATTGGAAACCAACGGGAGACAGGAAGTTCTTGTGTCACTTTCCGTCGTTCCTTAGTCACTTCGCGCCGGCGCGTTCGATGCTTTGGCGACCGGCCGTCGCCGGATTCAACTAGGGGGTTTCTTTTTTAGCAAAGCTTTTCCGTGCCTTTCCCTTCTGGCCTCGTCGTTTCTCCTCAAACACAGTCGTTAACTCGGTTGCGTACTCCTCGGCCACCCTGGCGATGGCGCTCTTGGAGACCTTTTGATGTTCCAGTTGGATCACGGTTGGCAGGGCAGCAAGCAGGGCTTGCGCGTAGAATTCTTCCTTTGTCATAGGTGCTGAGTTTTAACATAAAGTTCGGGTTCAGCATAGCGATAGACGATTTGCGGCTCCGAATTTGGGATCTGGTGTTGAGTTTGCTGCGCTTCACGATAGATTGGCGGTTCCCGTTTGGCGCGTTCGTCTAGTTGGTTAGGACACGGCCCTCTCAAGGCCGGTGCACGGGTTCGAGTCCCGTACGCGCTGCCAGGATTGGCGTTTCGCGTTCGGCGTTTCGCGAAAAGAATACGAACAGAAGGGCCGCAAAATTTTTGGGACTGTAGATTTCACCGATTTTTTTCGTCGGATCTATCGCACGCCGCGAATCCAGAGCGCCACCCAGAGCGACCCGAAGATGAGTATCAAAAGCAGAGCTACGCGGACCTCGCCTTTGGCAGCGACCCAATCGAGCGAGCGCTGTTGTGCGCCAGACCACGGACGAAGGCGAGGTATGAGACGTGGGACAGCCGCGGAATAACGAGCGTACTCTGCTGGGAATTTTCGCCGCAAGAAGGCTTCTTCAGCTGGGATAATTGAAATATAGAGCACGGCGAAAGTCAGTATGTAGAGCAGCAGCATCATTGGATCGCTCAAAAGCCCAACGGACCCCAGACCCAGAATCATACTTCCCAGGTAGATCGGGTTGCGCACATAAGCATAAGGTCCGCCGGTCGCTAGTTGACTTGCTTCGATGGCCGCGGTTCTTGTATGCCTGCCCGCACTTGCTGCGCCCCAAGCGCGAAGCGCAAGCCCTGCCAGAACCAGTGCGACGGAGAAACATTTCACAGCTAGATCGAAATCTCCGTAGAAATTCCGCGGATTAACCAGCAAGCAGCCAACTGCTACAGCCAGCAGACCGACAAGGGTTCGGCATGAGAAAACCCGGTGCCGGAAACCGGTTCTAGCGATAGATGCAGCGGCGTCGTGTTCCTCAGCCGCCGGCAGGTTATCAATCGTATTCATGATTGTTACATTTAAGTCTAACTAACAATAGGCAAAATCCAACTGAGTTTCGATGAGCCGAGTTTTCCGGTTGAATTGTCTACTGAAATAGTAGAGATATACCGGATTCCGCCTATGTATGACGTTGCCTCTCAAACTGTGTCGTTCAGTCACCAGCCAGCCGGCCTGGCGTCTGCGATGCTCTGCCAGCTGGCCGCCTGCTTAAAGCCTGCTGCTCGACGCTTAAGGATGGCGATCGCAATTTCGTTGCTCTTCGGCTTCCTCGTCAGACTTGCTTGCGCTGAAAGCCAGCCCATTTCTACTGTCCGGGTCGGTTATCAAAAATACGGGACCTTAAACGTGGTCAAAGCGGAGGGGAGCTTCGAAAAAGCGCTGGCGGCAAAAGGGATAAAAGTCAATTGGTCTCTGTTTACTGCCGGCCCCCGGTTGATGCAGGCACTGAATGCCGGAAGCATCGATTTCGGCAACGCCGGGGAAGCTTGGAAAGCGGCGAATGATCTTTTGCGATGTGTCTCTGATGACAGCATCGCAGCGGCGCAGAGAACGTTTGAGCGGTTCGATTCGGAAGGTCAAAAGCGAATGATGCAGTTGCATTCCGGTAATCGTGAACGTCTTGAGATCAGTCCGAATCTGTGGGCCGGCGTTGGGTTAGTTCGTGGTGGCGCCGGTACCGCTCTGGTTGGGGATCCTGAGACCGTGGCTACCCGATTGAAAGAATATGCCGCGCTCGGCATTGATACCTTCATCTTATCGGGGTACCCGCACTTAGAGGAAGCGTACCGGGTGGCAGAACTTCTTTTTCCGCTGTTGTCGACCGATCATGCGCTCGATACAAAAGTCGCTTCGTACGTCGGTCCTTTTGGAGATCTTAAACCGGCCACGCTGTAAGCGGCAGACCCGCCCGCTCGATCCCGCGCGATGACAAAGGCTTGACTAACGGCTAGCAATATAATTACCATATTGAACAGTATTTTTCTAAATTGCGGCGGAATGTGTCCGATTAGTTACCCCGAAAGGAACAGGGGCAGCGCCGCAAACTAATGAGCCAGATTTATCGAATTGAAGTGGCTGTCCGGGAGACGGCGGTTGCCGCCAAAGGATTGCCACGCTTTGTCGTGATGGTCGAAATCTCTGACCACGTTATCTCCGCTCTGGGAAACGCCGGATTGCCGGAGCTACAGCTGAAAGCCTTCGGAATCGCGATGAACGCGACCTGGTGCCAGCGAGTGAAGCACCGAACCTCCAGGCTCGGTTTCTGCACAAGTTCGATGGTTTTAAACGCGAATCCCGCCGATTACGGTGTCGCCAATTTCAAAGCAGGTGACGGCTGCCGTGCCTGGATCTTAGAGTCACCCTTCGCGAATCCTCTTTTCAGCCCGGTTCCCGCACGCGCGTAGCTTTGGGGTACCGCGGCAGCCCCCGTCGCCAACATCTATCCGGTGCCACTCTCTTGCACCGCGCCTCCGATCCAGAATGGACCCTCCTGGGTATTGGCGGCAGCGTCTGAGCAGCAACTAGGAGGATCGCACTTGAACTCGCACTCGAACTCGCACTCGATCTCGAACCGACACAGGAATGGTGGCTATCCCGCCGATACGCCGACACGCCGATACGCCGACACAATGCCCTTTTGCGCTTGCGACTCTGCCGCTTCGTCTTCGCCGGTTCAAGTCTCCGGTGAATCCCGATAACCGCCTGTCGATATATAGAGATCGGGACACAGAGAATAAGCAGAATGCGCAAGGTTAATACGAAAGATATCGACGAGAGCCTCTGGGAATCGCCAAAAGGAAAATATTGTGGAGGTGGCAAACACATTTCCATTGCGCTGGGGCGCGATTCCCTTTCGACGGACGTCAGAAAACGTCGCCCGTTTGACGTCGAGGTTTGCCGCATTCCTGCAGGTAAAGCCAATTGCCCTTATCATTCTCATAGTGCTCAATGGGAGTTCTATTATGTGCTTTCCGGAACGGGTTCGGCTCGGCATCAGGGCGGAACAACCCGCATCCAAGCTGGCGACGCGTTTCTTTTCGAGCCAGGTGAGCCGCATCAAATCATTAACGATGGCGCTGAGGATCTTCGCTATCTAGTCGTTGCTGACAATCCGATCGGCGAATCCGCCTATTATCCCGATACTGGGAAATGGCTCGTCCGTTCACCCGCAACCAAATACATACGATCTCAGGGTTTGACAGCCTCTTCGACGCTGGCAGGTTCCGGTGCTTCCACCCGGACCTGAAACCAACTGTCTGTGGAGGATCCGGAAGACACGCCGGAAGCGGCTAAGTTGCTCGTGGAGCGATCAGTGGCACTAAAATTTGCCGCGTTCGACGCAATCTGCGGGTTTGCGTCCGCAAACTTCACCACCGGTACTTCCGACGGCTGTGGCTTAATCGCTTCAGCAACCTTGAGTCCATCTCTCCTGGTTATCAATGCCGCTCTCGGTGCCCTGTCCGATGACTTGGCTGGAGGATCGTCCGCTATAGCCTGCCCCTTCGCTGAAGCGACGGGGGACAGGTCGCGCGCTGCGAACGTCGGCACGTTCCCTTGGCTCACTAGCGACTTAACGGTTTCCGGGGTCGGCGACCTGTCCCTCTTTTCCAGCGTGTCCGTCTTTTCCAGCATTTCCGATGCCGGCGCTGACGGCGCAGTCGGCGTTGACGGCGTTTCAACGGCAAGATCCGGCATGGTGCGCTTTTACAAGCGCCGGTTCGATCGAATGCTTCCCGCTAGCGATTTGAACTGGGGCGAGGAGCGTTGGCTCGGAAGAGTGTCGAGTTAGAAACCAGGGGACCGAACCGAAGGTTCCGTCGCCCGGTTCGCCAAGCCGGCGTTCGCCATTCGGTCTTACGCCGTTACCGGTGTTAGAAGTGACAATTGCCGATCTAGCGTTAGCCGGGACGAGCTTCAATCCTCGTCTAGGGTGCGGTTTCGGAATACATAGTTGAGTCTTTTCCGGCGATCCGCTCTCGTCTGTTACTGGCGACTTGTCCGACGACCTGTCTGCCGCCCTGTCCAACGACTTGTCCGACAGCTCCTCCTTCGCTGCCGTGTCCTCTGTAGCCTTCGCGAAAGAGGAACCTACGGGGGACAGGTTGGCGAAGGTGGATGCCGGGCGTCCCGGCGTTGCGCTCAAGGACCTGTCCCCCTCCGCTTTCGTCACTGCGAGCCCCTCCGGCGGAGCTTTACCAGGGCCGGAGGCCTCCGTGATGGCAGGCGACATTTTTCTCGGAGCTGTTTTCAGTGTCTCGCGTGGAGCGAGCGGCGCAAAATCGAACCAGGAAGGCAGCGCGGCACCTCCGACGTTGCGAGCGCTAGCTAAGATAAGGGGGTGCCCGGCTTGTGAGTTCTTTGTGTCGCCTCGGCGGACCAATTCCTGAATTTGTGATTTGCGGTCTTGCTTGCCGACTTCCGCGCGCGGTTGCCTCGGTGCCGGCGATGTCGGCATTGACCTGTCCCCGCTCGTTATCGGCGCTGGCGGCGCTGACAACGCTGCCGGCGTTCCTCCCCAGCGAACGGCATCCTTGGCGGGAGCGATTTTGCAACGAACGGGCGGTAGTTTCAGCTCAATAGATTTTTGTTGGTCAGCGATTTGAGCTGGAGCGAGGAGTGCTAGATCAAAGCAGAAGGCTAGAGCGAGCGTACAAAGTCGAAGTGTGCGCGCTGGAAAGCTCGACCTCACGTTGATTCGTATCGACCGAAGAGGGCTCTTCCTGAGTAGAATTCTGATAAATTGTATAAATTCCGTGAACCGGTTGGGCGTTAATCGGTCTGAAAAAACTTGGCCGGAACCCGCGAAGAACAGGTTCCGGCCTTCCAAAGTTCTGATCCGTTGGCGGATATTTTAGCGAATTCGATAAAGAACTTTTTCTTCTACTGAGCGGTTGGTGAAGCCGCGGTCAACGCCATCGGGCTGGCTATGCCAGGATCCGATGAATCGGAAACTGGCGGGGGTGGACCTGCCAAGTAAATCGCGCCGCTATCGTCAAAAGTGACAAACCCGCTCGAAGAACAAACCCAGAATTCGGTTCCAGGCTGAAACAGTTCACCAGCCGGGTCGATGTTGCGAACCGTGAAGGTAGCATTGAACCAGTTGTTATGATTCAGCGCGTCCTGGACAGCTTTGTTAACTTCGTCGCTGGTCGAGGATGCCGCTTGATACATAATAACGGCGCTTGCCTGGTTGTTTCCGTCTGGGGGAATCAACGCATAGAGAGTATCCCCGATCTGGGTTGTGGCCTGGACGGAAGCCGGGTCGGTTAGTAATGGGATCGAATTCGTCAGGTTACCGGAAAAATCGCGAATATTGAGACCTTGCACCGAGAGTGGGCAAGCGAGCTGGCCAACCTGAACGTTCTGTCCATCCTGGGTTGGCCAACTGGTCAGAGATTGCTCTTGCGCTTGAATAGTCGAACCCGAAAACCCAAGCAGGGCAATGACGATGGGCAGTATTAGTTTCATATTTCCTATTTTGTTAATGCTTACTTCACCAGCCCGAGCTGAGAAGTAACGTTGTAGCTGTTTTTGATGGAGAAAGAGGCGGACTGAACCAGGTCGCGGCGACCTCGTACGTCGATCCGAATGAAGTGGCCACCCTCAATCTGGGGCAAGGGGTTATTCCTGCGAACATGGGAGATCCCGATGACGGTTCATCAGCACTTGCGATTATCCAAGGTTATGATAGCAACGGTACACCTTTAGGAGGGACGACGGGCGTGGCGAATCTGGTCGGTTCGAGCTCTGGCGCTCCTTATAACTCTAACACGGAGCCTCCCGAACTGGTTTGGGTGTCGAATCCGAATATTTCTGCGACGACAGCTGTTACG